>JAVBQW010000244.1:0-5085 GCA_031548665.1 Thermoguttaceae bacterium | reverse complement strand
CGCTAATTGACTGACATTTTTCGGATCGTTCAAACAGCCGGCAACCACGCCGTAACTCGAATGTTTACCGGAGGATGAGCCGACCAACGGGAGGCGGCGACGACATGGCCGAAGGCAGCCGCCATACCGTGCTACGGTATATTACAAAACATTCGACAGGGCGCCGAACGTTTCCGAGAAAAGGGAGAACGTCATCGGACGAAACTCGCCGAGCGTTGACATGCGGAAAGATATGGGAACCTCGAATAAATTCGGGATTGTTTTTGTCGAAGTATCAGTTATACTACAAACGGGGACAAACTGCTCGCTTCTTGCCGCTTCAACCCCCGAGTTCCGGCGGTGTACCGCCTCCACTCGGGGCTCCTTTTCCATCGTAAACAAAAAAGGTCATTTCTCGCCGTTTGCAGTATAAATAGGAGTCGGTGTACCGGCTAAATGAGGGAATGGTCGTCGTTTTTCCGTTGATTCTCGGTCTCGTCGGTTTGACTCTGAGCGCGTCGTTCAGCGGTTCGGAAACCGGATTCTATCGAATTCCTCGAATTCGACTGAAACTCGACGCCATTGGAAACGACCGCACGGCCCGCCGACTGCTTTGGTTGGTCAACCATCCATCGTTTTTCGTCGCAACGATTCTCGTCGGCAACAACGTCGCGAATTACATGGTTTCCATGGCGACGGTTCTTTTCGTCGGCGTCGTGTTGCCGAACAATCAGGGAATCGCCGTCGAAATTCTCTCGACGCTGTTGGTGGCGCCGTTTCTTTTCGTATACGGCGAAATGTTTCCGAAGTTTCTCTGCCTGCACGCCCCCAATCGGATGCTGCGGTTGCTCACGCCGATCATCCTGTTCTTTTTCCGGTTGTTTCTACCGTTCACCTCGCTTCTCTGGCTGGTCAACAAGGGAGTCGCCCTGCTGCTGCGTCGTTCCCGTGAGATGATCCATCTGACGCTCGGCCGTGATGAATTGACCCGAATGATCGACGAAGGACACGATGTCGGAATCCTTTTCGACGCCCAACAGCAGCTCGCCAACGGAGTGTTCGCCGTTTCCAATCGACGGGTCGATGATTGGGCGGTCTCAGCAACGCTTTGGCCGACACTGACCGCCGACATGACGCCAACGGTCGCTTTGGACATCGCTCGGCAACATCGTTTAGCCGAGCTTCCCGTCTACGAACCCTCGGACGAAGCGTCCCCTTCCGATGAGATTCCACTCGGATATGTTCGGACGGTTGATCTTGAATTCGCCGTGCGAGGTTTCTACGGCGACACGTCGCAAGACTTTCTGCAACTGTTGAAAACCCGGCTTCCGATTCGAAGTCTGGTCGAAATATCTTCGCAACACACGCTGTTGACCGCGATGATTCTGCTCCAGACGCTTCACGGTTCTTTCGGCTGCGTGATCGGCGAAAACCGACGTTGCATCGGTTTCGTCAGCGCCGACCAACTCCGTGAGATTCTCTTGGACAAAAGTTCCTGAAAAAAACAGGAACAGTGGGGGCGAGATGCTCCAAGGCGTTGACGAAAAAACGGTTTAACAGTTTATTTTCGGAAAAAAGTCTTGAAACAGGTTTTTCCATGAAAATGCAGGTAATTTTTTTGCACTTTTCTCAAAAATATTATATATAATCCAGACAGCCCACAAACTTTCACTCTTTTCCCTTTTTTCCCCATGTCTCTTCAAGCTAAAATACTTTTGTGCTTTTTCCCGACCGTTGCGGTCGGTTTTCTGTTGGCGTTCATCGGAATCTACGGTACCTCGCTCGTTTCCGTTGAAGAGGACGCCGTGACGGAATTCACCGGTTTTCAGAACGCGGTGATTCGAGCGGAAGTCGCTCATCTAAATTTTTTGCGGAGCATCGACAATGGTATCCGAACAAACGCGGAAAAGATCACGATCGGCCGCAACGGATATCTTTGCGACTTCGGAAAATGGTTTTACGGCGAAAACAGCGGCCTGAAAACGGCGGAAAAGATCAACGTCGATTTGGCAAAGGCCCTCAGGGAATTGGAGCAGACTCATCTCGACGTCCATGCTCTGGGCGGACAAATCATCGATCTTTGGGACAAAAAAGAGACCGCGGCCGCCATACAGATTTACGACAAGGAATTGCTGGGAAAAGCTCGTGATCTGCTTGGTCGTCTCGGCGAGCTCGGCAAAAAATCGAAGGAATTCGCGGACGAACATTCCGGGAAATCCGATCGCTATCGAAACGTCCAAACCACGAGCCTCGTGCTGACCCTGTTGATCGGGATGGCGTTCTCCCTTCCCTTTGCCTTCCTGACGTCCCGAAATATCGTCCGATCGCTGAAACAGGGGGTCTGGTTCGCGGAGGAAATCGGGAAAGGAAACGTCAATGTTCGCTTGAATTTGACTCGTCTGGACGAAATCGGTGTTCTTGGTCGCGCTTTGGACGTCGCGGCGGCATCCATTGAAGAACGGGCGAAGGTCGCTGAGTCGATTGCCGAGGGCGATTTGCGGCACCACGTTGAATTGGCGTCCGAACACGACCAGTTCGGACACGCCTTGAAAACGATGGTCGGCAGTCTTCAGGATTCGATGAAACAATTGTCGGAAACCACGCTCTCTGTCAACACGAGCTCTTCCCATTTAGCCAGCGCCAGCGACGAAATTTCGAATTCCACGCAGTTGGACGCCGAAAAGCTTTCCGAGATCGTCGACAAATTGGCCAAGATCAACGAGCAGACGCAAAACAATGCGAAAAGCGCCGCCGAGGGGGATCAAGTCGCCGGAACCGCGAAGAACGCCGCCGCTCAAGGCCGAGCCAAGATGGAGCGGATGATGGACTCAATGAACAAAATCACGACGGGAGCCCAGGAAATTCGAAAAATCATCCGCGTGATCGACGACATTGCGTTCCAGACAAACCTGTTGGCGCTGAACGCCGCCGTGGAAGCCGCAAGGGCCGGAGTTCACGGAAAAGGATTCGCGGTCGTCGCCGAAGAAGTTCGTAATCTCGCGGCCCGCAGCGCCAAGGCGGCAAGGGAAACCGCCGACTTGATCGCTCAGTCCATTCAACAGGTCGAAGACGGCAGCGCCGTGGCCGAGGAAACGTCCGAATCGTTGAATCTAATCGCGGAACAAGCGGATCGGGTCAGCCTCATCATTTCGCGGATCAACACCGGCTCGACGGAGCAGTTGCAGGGACTGCACCAGATCAACAACGATATCGACGCGTTGAATCAGGGAACCGTCCAAAAATCGGCGAATGCCGAAGAAACCGCCGCGATGGCTCGGGAGCTTTCAGGAACCGCCGAAACGCTCCGAAAAATCGTCGCTCGCTTCAAAGTTTAGCACGACGAGTCAAGCGTCAAGAGCCGGGACCTGTGGTCCCGGTCCCCCCCGGTCCCCTCCCGGGAGCACAGCTCCCGGCTCTTGGAGAATTACTTTGTGCTGACGGCGATTCCTTCGATTTCGACCAGTAGTTCCGGACGGCAAACGTCGGCGATCGTATAGAGGATCGGAATGTCGCCGAGTCGTTCTCGGCAGACGTTTCGAATCCGTTCGAATTCCGTCGGTCTTTTGACGTAAACTCGGACGCTTTCGAGGTTGTTCAGACCGCAGGCGAATCCTCGGATACCGTGTCGTTCCAGATTCTTGCCGTCGATCAGCGCCGCGATGTTGTCGAGCGTCAAGTTCGTTTGGCCTTCGGGATCCTCAATGAAACGGCTCTCGGAGTTCGTGATGCTCGCCGTTCCGGAGACGAAGATCAGGCAGGAATCGTCGAACGCGACCGCCGCCGCCCGGGCGAACTTCGGACTCTGCGGACTGTAGACGGCTCCGTAGTCGAACGCCGACGTTTGCTGCGGATTTTCCAACGGAACCGCGACCACGTCTTTCCGTTTCGTGGAAATTGCGCAGCAGCTCATCACGACGTCGACGTCGTCGGCTCCGATTCCGGTGCTTGCCGGATAGACCGCTCCCGTATATTCCGGCGGAAGATACGGTTTGAGAAAATCCTTTCCGTAAAAGAAATCGGTTCTCGCCCGATTCAGTTCTTTGTAGCGTTGCGAGTCGCCTTCCGGAAGCACGAGATGTCCCTGAAAAATCCAGGTTCGGACCAATTGATCGACGGAGAATCCGCCGGTTTTCAAGAGATCGCCCATTTTCTGGAAGACGCTGAGTGATCGGGCGAACGCGCCGATCGGAAGCTCCGAAGGCAGAAAGTTGCCGCCGAAAAACCAACGGACGTCGCTCCATTGGACGATCTGCGCCCGACCGGGAAGGATGGTTTCGAAAAGAACGTCCGATCGTTTGTTTCCGGCAACGGCGAAAAGTTCCAACGCAACGACGCTGCCGTCCGCCGGGGATTGCGGAATGTACGTCGCGACATGAAACTTGCCCGGATGGGATTCGACGAGAAGTTGTCGAAAAAGCTCCCGTTTGCCGATGTCCGCGAGGAACACGTTCAGCATCAACACGCCGTCCGTGAAGCCTTCCGCCGTCAGCACGGAGAACGTTTCCTTGATCAAGGAGCGAATTTGCGCCGGATAGTCGGCGACCTCCAAGCCGTGTCCCTGCGTGTCGTCGCCGTGACAGAGCGTCTGCTCCGCCGGAACGGCCGACAAGAAAAGAAATCGGACCGCTCCCATCGAAACGGTCGAATACGAAACGCCCTGATCGTTCGTTGTTCTCATGAATTCAGGCAAAACGGTGAAACGAGGAAAGGAACCGCCAAATCCATTAAAACGCATTTCGCCGAAAAAAACAAGCCGTGCAAGCTTTACATTTCCCTCCGGGAGCGTTTTCCGTTTGGGGGTGGAATAGGGAGCAAAATACCGCGAGAAAGTCGTTGACTTTTGAATCTTCGGCCTGAAAGGCCATTGCATTTCAGCCCAGGGCAAGGCGTACTCGCCGCCGCCCTGGGACCGATCGTATTCGCCAGCCGCCGCCCTGTAAGGGCAGTGTCGAGCCGATGTTGCAATGCCCTTTGTATGTTTTATTTTACTTGTATGTTTTATTTTACTGGAAAGAGTGTTATTGGGCAGCTACAATGGAATGAAAGGTTTCCTCCCCCTCGAGGGGGAGGAAAATCGAAATGATTTTCTTATCCGTCGCGACTTCG
>JAVBQW010000239.1:0-7125 GCA_031548665.1 Thermoguttaceae bacterium | reverse complement strand
TTGACTTACTAATAGTTTCGCCGTCCCCCCCCACGCGCCCCTCCCTCGGGGGGCGGTTGCCATAGATTCCCCCCACCCCCCCCCACCCCCGGCCGCGGCTCGTTTTTTTTGTTTCGAGATCATTCCATGCTGACTCTTCCTTTCCTACTGACGGCGTTTTTCTTCATCGTCTTGCTTGTCATCGCCTGGTGGGGGATGCGTCAAACGGCGGACGTTCACGACTTTTTCCTTGGCGGCAAGACGCTCGGACCGTGGTTGTTGGCGTTTTCGTATGGTACGGCGTATTTCAGCGCCGTGATTTTTGTCGGTTTCGCCGGGAAGTTCGGTTGGCAATTCGGTCTGAACGCCCTCTGGGTCGGAATCGGCAACGCCCTGCTCGGCGGCGGTTTGGCGTGGATCGTGCTCGGCAAACGGACGCGGACCATGACGCATAACCTGAACGCCCGGACGATGCCGGAGTTTTTTTCCGCCCGGTTCGAGACCAACGGCATGAAGGTGATTACCGCGCTGATCATTTTCATCTTTCTGACGCCGTATTCCGCCTCGGTCTTCATGGGCTTGAGTTATCTGTTCGAAATCGTCTTCGAAAAGAAGGTCGACTTCACGACGATCCTCACGGTCGTTACGGTGGTTTCGTTTTTGTACATTACGTTCGGCGGATACAAGGCGATCGCCCGGATCGACTTTTTTCAGGGGCTGATCATGTTCTTCGGCTCGCTCCTGATGGTTTACCTGATCGCCCGGCAGTTCGGCGGGTTTTCCCAAGCCGCGACGGACTTGACGAAACATCTCGCGGAACGTTCCGGCAACGGGCCGAGCGGTCCGTTGCACGTCAATCCGGCGCCGTGGTATCTGCTGCCGTCGGTCGTTTTCATGACGTCGTTCGGCGTTTGGGGGCTGCCCCAGATGGTCCATAAGTATTATGCGATCCGTGACGAAAAAGAGATATTCCGGGGAGCCGTCATCACGACGGTTTTCGCCCTTGTGATCGGCTGCGCCGCGTATTTCAACGGCGCAATGACTCATCTCGTGGAAAAAATTCCGACCGTTGTCCGCGGCGGCGTGGAAAGCGTCGATTTCGATCGATTGGTTCCCGACATGTTGGCGTCGTACCTTCCGCAAGCCGTGCTGGCGGTCATCCTGCTGCTCGTGTTGTCGGCGTCGCTGTCGACGCTCAGTTCGCTGGTCCTCGTCTCGGCCTCGGCGATTACGATCGATTTGTATAAAGGTTACGTCAATCCGAAAGCATCCGACGCCGGCGAACTGCGTTTGATGCGGGTCCTCTGCGGCGTCTTCATCCTGATTTCGTACCTGATCGCCTTGTCGCAGCCGACGTGGATCGTCGCCCTGATGTCGGTCTCGTGGGGAGCCGTCGCCGGATCGTTCCTCGCTCCTTATTTGTACGGATTGTTCTGGAAGCGGACGACGAAACTCGGTGCCTACGCCGGAATGTGGACCGGCCTGCTTGTCTCCAACGGTTTGTATTGGGGCGTCTTCTTCACACAAGGCCGGGGAGCTGCCGGAGCTTTGTCGCCGACCATTGCGTCCGTCGCGATGGTCGTTCCGCTGTTCGTCGTTCCCGTCGTCAGTTTGATGACAAAGCCGCCGAAACCGGAAACCATCGAAAAAGCCTTCGGCGTGAAATGAACTTTATTCGTCATCCCCGCGCAGGCGGGGACCTAGACGAACGATAACGTCGATCGTTTGCATTCGTTATCGACAAACCAAAATACCTTTGATGACGTGTGTAAGAACGTATTGAAATTTACCCTCTAGGTCCCCGCCTTCGCGGGGATGACGAAGAGGTGAAAAGGATTGAAAAATGCTTTGCGTCACCATTGCCTGCGGCAGTCATACACGGATGATCAGCGAACACCAACTCCTTGCGGAGGACGGTGTGAAGTTGGTCGAACTGCGGCTCGACTTTCTTCGTCGGGAGCCGGACTTGGCCCGATTGATTCCGGAGCGGCCGACCGCGACGGTCGTCACGGTCCGACGTCCGCAGGACGGCGGTCTCTGGAAGGAAAGCGAGGAAAAGCGCGTCCGACTGCTCCGCTCCGCGATTGCCGCAGGACCGGAATACGTCGATCTGGAAATCGACACCGCTTCGTCGATTCCCCGTTACGGAAAAACACGCCGGATCATCAGTCATCACGACATGGAGAAGACGCCGGAAGACCTTGAATCCTTGCACCGCGAAATGGCATCGAAGGATCCGGACTTCATCAAGATCGCCGTCACGCCGAGAAACGTCGACGACATGTTCCGTTTCGTCGCCTTTATTCGGGACAAAAACGAACGAGCCAAAAAACTCGGCGACAAAGGGGTCCGCGTCGTCGGAATCTGTATGGGCGAAATGGGGCAGGCGACACGCGTTTTGTCGAAGAAATTCGGGATGCCGTTTACGTACGCGACGTTTTCGTCACAGCGAATCATCGCGCCGGGGATGTTCGTTTACAAGGACCTCCGTGATTTGTACCACCACGACAAGACGAACGCCGAGACCGATGTTTTTGGAATCATCGGCTTTCCGATCGGGCACAGCTTGAGTCCGTTGGTTCATAATCGCTCGTTTATCGAGCAAAGCATCAACGCGGTTTACGTTCCGTTTCCGCTCGCCGAAGAGGACGTCCTCCGTTTCCTGGAACGGGCCACGGAATTCGGGATCAAGGGCCTCAGCGTCACGATACCGCACAAAGTGCTCGTCAAGAAGCGGCTGACGAAAATCGATCCGGCGGTCGACAAGGTCGGCGCCTGCAACACGATCGTGTTCAAAGGCGACGAGCGACTCGGCTACAACACGGATTACATGGCCGCGGTGTCGAGCATCGAATTGGCGGCCGGCGGCAAACCGACGGACGCGGTCAGCGTCCTGAACGAGAAGACGGCGCTCGTTCTCGGCGCCGGCGGCGCCGGCATGGCGTTGGCGTACGGATTGAAAAAACGCGGCGCCGTCGTCACGGTGGTCGACGTCGACGGCAACAAGGCCTTCGAATTGGCCAAACACCTTGACTGTGAGGTCGCCGACTGGAAGTCGCGGGGGAATTTGAAGGCGAATATTCTCGTCAACTGCACGCCGGTCGGCATGCATCCGAACGTCGACTTTACGCCGTACGAAAAGGCCGATTTGCGGCAGGGAATGATCGTCTTCGACGCCGTGTACAATCCCGAACAGACGTTGTTGATCAAAAACGCGATGGAAAAAGCGTGCGTCGTCGTCAGCGGCCTTGAAATGTTCGTCGGTCAAGCCTGCTTGCAATTCAAACTTTTTACCGGTCAAAAGGCGAACGCCCCGTTCATGCGGCAACTGGTCAAGAACGCGATTTCCGCTGCGAAAGACTGATAGAATTGTTCGGAAACTAATCGGAGCCGCGACCGTCAGGGAGGTTGGGCTTTCGCCAGAAAATAAACCGCCAACTTTTGAGTGAAAGGGTGAGAGAGTGAGAGAGTGAAAGGGAAAATGCAAGATACGTTTGATCAATCAGTTACATCTCTCCCACCCTCTCACTCTTTCACCCTCTCACCTCTCCGTTTTTGGTAGGAAACTTTCTGGCGAAAGCCTTGCCCCGAAAAAAACCACTTCCTGACGGGCGCGGCTCTTGGAGATATCTTTTTCACCCCATGATTTCGTATAGACGGCCCGCTTCAGAAGCCGGAGGCATCGCGGTCACGTCGATTCCTTTCTCATTCGGCAACGTTGCGTCGGGATCGATACCGAGCTGCGTGTAAATACTGCCGAGCAAGTCCTGTGGGGCGACGGGCCTTGTTTTGACCTTTTCGCCGGTTTCGTTCGACTCACCGACGACTGTTCCGCCTTTGAAGCCGCCGCCGGCGACCATTGCGTTGAAACAATGCGGAAAATGTCCGCGACCGCCGAACCACGGCGACTCCCAACCGACCTTCGGCGTTCGACCGAACTCGCCGCCCCACCAGATGATCGTCGAGTCGAGCAGGCCCGTGTCTCGTAAATCTTTAAGCAGCGTCGAGAGCCCGCGATCCCATTCCGTTTGACGCTTGTCGAGCATTTCGAAATGCCGTTTATGGGAGTCCCAACCGCGATAATTGATCGCAATGTACGGAACGCCGATTTGTACCAAACGCCGGGCCATCAAACAGGCTTGCCCGAACCAGTTCTTACCGTATTCTTCTCGAATTTTTTCCGGCTCCGTTTTCAAGTCGAAAATCTTGACGGCGTCGCCGGTCATCAGGTTGTAGGCGTGCTGTCGTGCGACGCCGATTTCCTCGGTCAACTCGTTGCCCGCATTCACCTCGCCGAAAACGTCAAGCGAGTCGAGCAACTTCATCCGGTCTTGCTGTCGTTTTTCAGTGACTCCCTCGACGACGTAACCGGAAACGAGGAACGGCGACTTGCTCGGATCGCCTCCGGTGACGAACGGCTTGTATTTCTGACCGAGAAAGCCGCATTCCGAGAAGCGGCCCAACGCCGTCGTCAGCACGACATACGGCGGAATTTTCGAATCGTATCCGGCGTCGTAGCCCTTGACCTTGGCGGTCACGGCGCCGACGCAGGGAAAGACGAGACCGCCGCCGGGAGCGCGACCGGTTTGCATCATGTAAGACGCTATTTCGTGGTGTCCGGTCGGATGCGTCATCGATCGGATGATCGAGTACATGTCGGCACACTGCGCGAGCATCGGGAGCGTTTGGCTGATCTCGATGTTCGGAACGTTCGTCGTGATCGGTTTGTCGTTCGGTCCGCAGTATGCCTTTCCGGCACCGGGTTTCGGATCGAACGTATCGAGATGGCAGGGACCGCCCCACATCCAGATCTGGATGACGGACTTCGCCTTGCCGGGCTTGAACGGCTTTACAGCCGGAGCGGCATCGGCGACGGAAAATTTACCGAGCGACGCCAACGCGGCGGCGCCGAGACCGGCGGTCAAAAATTCGCGACGAGTGGTTGACATGGGATTGGTCGGGTGAAAGGGATTTTAACAACAGCCGGAATGGAGGCGTACTCGCCGTAATGACGGTTTGTTTAACGACGCCAAATGTCCGTCATTACGCCGGCCCAAAAAATTTACACGGCGGCTCCATTCCGGCTTTTGTTCTGTTCTTAATGTCGGCAGAAAAACTCTTTCGTATTGATCAGCGCCCAGACGAGATCCTGAATATTATCTCGGGGCGATTGATCGGATTTTCGGAAGTCGCCGACGAAGCGTTGCAGTTCGACGGACGTCGGATAACGGGACAGGATCGTCAGCCAGATACCGTCGAGGACCGTTCGCCGTTCCTGCTGCGTTCGATCGACGTCTTGAAATCGCTGCAAAAACTTTCGCGACCATTCGTTGATTTCCGTCGAATTCAAGAGGAACAGTTCCTGCGATTCCGTGACGTCGTTGTTCCGGTCCGATTCGAGACCGCTGTCGCGTGTCGCCCGACCGAACATTTCGAGGAACGAGCTGCTGATGCTCGGATCAGGAAGCAAGATCGTTCGGTAACGCGGCGGAACCAACGTAAACGGTTCCGGCACCTCGCTGGCGTAACCGATCCGAACGTTGAAAATCTGATTCAGGGCGTCTTGGAGAACCTCCGCTTCCAGACGGCGTACCGGATACACCGCAAAACATTCTTCCGCGTTGTCCTTCGGCTCCTTGGGAATCGACGACTGTTGATAGGTCCGTGAGTTCAAAATCAGTCGATACAGCGTTTTCAGGTCGAAATTCTTGTCCGCGAGCTCCTTGCCGAGAAATTGGAGCAGTTCCGGGTACACCGGCGGATTGTCGGATCGAAAATCGTCGGGTTCCTGGACTAAACCGCGACCGAAGAGCCAATACCAAACCCGATTGGCGGCGTTTTCCCGAAAACCGACGTTGTTCGGCGAAACGAGCCAATCGGCGAATACGGCCCGGGGATCCTGATTTGGCTGAATTTTTCCTTTTGTTCCGTCGGGGAACACGACGTTTGACGAATCGAGCGGCGTACGGTCCCAAAAGACGATTTCTTCTTTCCATTCGGCGGAGCCCTTGAATCCGACTCGAGAGAAGAAGGTCGCGATTTCCTTCCGTTTTTCCTCCGGCCAAGGACCGATCCGTGTTCCAAGGAAAGTCTGGGCAACGGCTTCGGCAATCGTCTCGGCGTCCTTTTCGGAAACCGCTCGGTAAAAGTTGGAGGGGGCGTCTCGAAAATTGCTGCCGTCGGCTGTCAGGAGTTCCCGGGCGAAGCGATCGAACGGTTTGTTCTCCCGAATCGCGGCGTGAATCCAACGATAATAGACCATCGCGCCGTTCGGCCAAAGATTGATCGGAAACTCCGCTTTGACTCGCAGCACATCGGCCCATCTCATCGCCCAGTAGTCGGCGAACTTGCTTCGGTTCAGCAAATCGTCAATCAGGACGCTTCGTTTGTCGGGCGCTGAATCATCAAGGAACTTCTTCGTTTCCGTTGCGGTCGGCAAGGTTCCGATGACGTCCAGATAAACCCGGCGGACGAACACGGCGTCGGAACACAGCGCCGCGGGTTCGAGTCCCTTCTTTTTTAGTCCATTGAGAAAAAGCTCGTCGATTCGGCTGACGGGAACGAATTTATCAGACTTTTCGAACGCCGAACGAAGCAATGTTCGGGGATTCACAAACTGGCTCGACTGGTCGGCAACGGATTCGATTCTCCGTTCCAACTGTTTTCCCCCTCGTTTCTCGACTTTTTCCTGTCGATTCGCTTCCCGGTTCGCTTCCCGGCGCAATCCAGGTCCGGCAGCCTCGGCCGGCGTACCGAAAAAAGACGCTCCCCAAACGACGATCACGACGACAAATCCCTGACGAAGTCCGAACATGTATTTTTTCCTGAAAAAAATCGACGAAAGATTACAATTCGCCTGCCGATTGACTATATTGTATCAAACCACGTTGGAATAAGAAAGTTCTTTTCCTCGAATAAAAATGTTGCGAATTCGGAGGTTTTTGTGAAAACTTCATTTTCCCGTTCTCCTCTTTCGAGGAAGAAGAGAACGAGTCATTGATGATTTAGGCTCTCGCCAGAAAATAAACCGCCAACTTTTGAGTGAAAGGGTGAAAAAGTGAGAGAGTGAAAGGGAAAATGCAAGATACGTTTTATCAAGCGGTTACATCTCTCCCACTCTCTCACTCTTTCACCCTCTCACCTCTC
>JAVBQW010000003.1:0-4105 GCA_031548665.1 Thermoguttaceae bacterium | reverse complement strand
ATTTTATCAATATTTTGCCACGGAAGACACGGAAAAATCACGGAGAAATTCCTTGCATCATCTCCTTCCGTGTTCCTTCCGTGTCTTCCGTGGCTAAAGCAATTTTAGGTTTGGCAGGGTACTACGCCTTCTTGACGACTTCTTCGGGAACTCCAATTCCGATGGTTTCGACGTTTCCCAGGAACGGAACGGCGACGGGCTGTAAAAAACCTTTCTTGGGTCGCACGAAGGTCAAGGTCGTGTCGGCCCGGATCGTCGGATCGTTTGGCGTGCCGGTGTCGGCGTCCAGTCCGCTCGGCAAATCGATGGCAACGACATGGAAATCGTGAACTTTTCTAGCGGCGTTGATTGATCGGATCACGGAATCGATCGGCTTCCTCGGCGGCCCGGTCGCTCCGGTTCCGAGAAGAGCGTCGACGACGATTCCCGAATCCTTCAACTCCTCCACGAATTCTTCCTCGGGTTCCGACAAAACATGGATCGGTACGTCGCAGCGAGTCAAAATTTCGTAGTTCGTCTTGGCGTCGCCACGGAGCTCGAAAGGATCGGCAAAAAGAAAAACGTTTGGACTTCGACCAAAAATTTTCAAAAACCGTGCGATGACGAATCCGTCGCCGCCGTTGTTGCCCTTGCCGCAGCAAATCGAGATCGGACCCTCGACGGGAAACGATCGAATGAATTCGGCGCAACCCCGTCCGGCGTTTTCCATCAAGACGAGTCCGCTGAAACCGAACTGTTCGATCGCAATCCGATCCACACGACGGGATTCTTCACGGGAAAGAAAGAACGACATAAAATGTAGTACAGAGTTAACGAATTGAACTTCGTGAAAATGGAAAAAAATCGTCATCCCCGCGAAGGCGGGGACCCAGACGATAGGCGTTGTCAACCGTTTGCACACTCTATAACTTGCGGCGATGCAAAGGGTTGGAAAATATACTCTCTAGGTCCCCGCCTTCGCGGGGATGACGGCCATTGATCTCTTCTCATGAACATTATTTCCTTAACTTTTTAGTAGTACAACGTTTGCAAGAACAAAAAAACCCCCGATCGAAACCGGGGGTCGTGTCATTCAGCTCGAAATCGAGTCGAACTTATTTGCAGGGATGGCAAGGATCGCAAGCCGGTTCACACGGTTCGCAAACCGGTTCGCACGGATCACAGGCAACGCCGCAAGGATTGCAAGCGAAGCTCTTGGCTTTGGCCTTGGCCCAAGCATTGGCGAAGAAACCACCGAACGGACGGAACGGAGCTCCGCAAGGACCGCAAGCCGGTTCGCAGCAGGCGGGTTCGCAGCAAGCCGGTTCACAGGCCGGAACGCACGGTTCGCAAGCCGGTTGGCACGGTTCGCAAGCCGGAACACACGGTTCGCAACCGGTTCCGCAAGGATCGCACGGCGCACATTGCTTCACGGCGAGCTTATGCTTCAGACCGAGGAAGAAACCGCCGAACGGACGGAACGGTCCGCGGGCACAGGGGACGTCGCAGCACGGTTCGCAGCAGGCCGGTTCACAGGCCGGAACACACGGTTCACAGGCCGGAACGCAGGGCTCGCAAGCCGGTTGACAGGGTTCGCACGCAGCCGGTTCGCACGGCGTGCAGCAACCGCCCTTCAGGACGTGCAGACGACCGAACATGCCGGCTTCGGCATTGCTCGTGGAAACCGCGAGAAGGGCAACCACGGCCAAAAGGGACAAAATCACTTGACGTTTCATAACATACTCCTTGAAAGATTGGGAAACTGAAACTCTATTTGGCAATAGGCTGCCACACCTTAACTCCGTATTCTGTATCGTCCGCTTATCTTGTTTTTTTTACGCAAACGAAACAATTTGCGATTGTTCTTTTTTTGACGATTGCAATGACTTCTTTGCAGTTCGCCTAATCGGAACGAACGACTTGGTAATATACACCATAAAATTCGACCTGAGTGAAAAAATAAAAAAGATTATTAAAACAATTCAGGGTGTTTAAGGTTTATACGTAAAATATATCGTCTCTATCCAAATAAAAGCTTTAGGAAATTTACTGGTTCATTTTTTGGGAAAAACAGAAACAAATCGAAAGCAACGTGGTTAAACCTTGGAGTGATTGCGACGGTGTTGCGATTCCTGTATAATGTCCTTCATCTCCATAATTTATTTGGTTCCACCATGAAAAGATACACAACAAAATCAAGAAAGTTTGGTCGCCGTCGCGCTTCGCAGGGTTTTACCTTGGTCGAAGTGATGGTCGTCCTCTTTATTCTCTTGGCGATCGCTTCGGCTGGTGTCTTGGCGATCCAGAATGTTCGGGCGAGAGCGAATCGACAGACATCGGAGCTTTTCATCAAGAATATGAAAGCGCCGTTGGATATGTTCCAATTGGCTGTCGGACGTTATCCGACGACGCAAGAAGGTCTCGGAGCGCTGCTGAGTGCTCCGTCGACGCTTTCGGATCCTTCGAAATGGGATGGTCCGTACGTTGAGGAAAACGTTTCCGGCGTCGATCCTTGGGGCAATCCATACCAGTACGCGTTTCCCGGCACGCACAGTCAGAGCCGGTACGATCTTTGGTCGATGGGACCGGACGGAATCAGCGAAACCGACGACGACATCGGTTCATGGCAGTAAACCGTTAGCCGCGTCGGCTTCCGACGCGTTTTTTCTTTCCGTGTTGGTCGCTTCATCGGCCAACTCTTCTTGCACCGCTTGGCGTAATTCGGCTTTCGACGCCAGATAATAGAGAATACCGACGGCGGCAACGAGAATCGAGACGATTCGATATCCGAGGGCGACGAAGAGTCCGATGCCCGGTTGGGGGGTCGTCGAAAGCAGCGGATAGAGTTGATTGAGAACGATTTCGTAGGGCCCGGCGGCCAAAGGAATCATCGCCGTCAGATTCGCGATCGGCGACACGACGAGATGTTCAAGAACGGTCGGAACCGACGACATCAGTCCCTTGGCGACGCAGTAGAGCGAGAGCCCGTTCCCCAAATGAACGAACAGGCTGACGAACGTCGATCCCAAAAGACAAATTTTGTGGTTTCGATAAAGTAATAAGGCTCGCGTCAGTTTGCCGAGGATCTTACCGCACACCGGAATTCCGTCGATCAGCTTCTCAAAATGTCCTTGGGAAAAAAAAGGCAGAAAAATGACGCCGACTCCGACGACGGAGATTCCCGTCAACCAGAACACGAGTTGGCTTGCCCCTTTGGCAAGGGCTTCTTCCCGAAACGCGAAACCGGTCCAACAAACGAGAAACGTCGCGACGAAAAACAGGCCGATCAAGCCGATGATTCGATCCACGACGACGCTGGCGAGCGCCTTGGCCCGATGAGCCGGGTTTCTGAGAGCGAGCATATACGCTTTGATGCCGTCGCCGCCGACGATTCCCATCGGAGCGAGATTCAGCATCAGTCCGAGAAAGCCGAGACGAAAGCTGTCTTTGTACGTAAACGGCATGCCAAGAACGGCGACCAACCATTTCCAGCGAACGATCGTGATCGAGACGGCGATGATTTGCCAGAAAAACGCCAACAGCAGGAAGTCCCAATGCTTGTTTTCCAACGTGAAAAGTTTCTCGAAGGAATCATTTTGGGCGGCCTGCCAAAAGAGAAACGCAAAGATTCCCAGAATCGGAAGAATCTTCAGCAAAAGGAGGGCGGTTTTTTTCATCGGTCGACTCGTCGTTCCATGACGCTACGGGAAAGCAAGGAGCGAAAAGCCAGATTCTACCCTCGTCGGCCGCCTTTCGCAAGAACGGGATGATTTCACAGAACGGCGGGTAACGTCCGCTCTTTGAGGGAGTGTTTTCCGATGGGAGGGCGTAATATGGAGCAAAAGACCGCGAGAAAGTTGTTGACTATTGAATCTTCGGCCTGAAAGGCCATTGCATTTCAGCCCAGGGCAAGGCGTACTCGCCGCCGCCCTGGGACCGGTCGTATTCACCAGCCGCCGCCCTGAAAGGGCAGTGTCGAACCGGTGTTGCACTGCCCTTTGTATGTTTTATTTTACTTGTATGTTTTATTTTACTGGAAAGAGTGTTATTGGGCAGCTACAATGGAATGAAAGGTTTCCTCCCCCTCGAGGGGGAGGAAAATCGAAATGATTTTCTTATCCGTCGC
>JAVBQW010000174.1:0-7559 GCA_031548665.1 Thermoguttaceae bacterium | reverse complement strand
GTTATCCGACAAAACGTAAAATCACCGACGAGGAAATAGCTGGTTTGAATCTCGTCAAAGACGAGATTTTGCCCAAGTGGAACTACACGATCAAGCCTAGATAATCGAAACGTTTGTAAATGTTATTTTGGCGAGGTTCCTTTGGAAAATTCTTCGGAATCGTACGGGAATATCTGGACGCGCTCGACAGAGGTGTTTTCGGCTGTCGCCCCGGTTTCGGTTGCGCTATGTGCGACCAACAGAGTCTCTGCGACTAATCGTAACCGACGTCTGTGATGCTCGGTGAGGGACGACTTTCATTTTCACAACCTTAACGGCCAAGTCTCAGCAACTGGTAGGACAGTTTTTTGACGAGTGTTTGACAAGCATAATCGCGACAAAATTACAGTTTTCGTATTTTCATTCCTTGAATTTCCTTTTCGGAAAATGATATTCCGCGACGCCCCAAAAATCATGAACGGTCGGATCGCTTCGACGAAGACGAAAGAACGAAATCTCGTTTTTCGCCAGATCGACGTCCGCTCGAACCAGTTTGTGAGCTCCCGCTCCCTTCACGATCCACTGATGTCCCATCGCCTCGACATGCTCCTGATCCGTCGAGCGGCGAATGAAAATCACCTTTCCCTTCGGCCTCGCCGAGTAGTCCAACGTCCGTCCTTCCGGAATCATCCAACGCCTCGGAGAGATTTCGTAACGTCCCCAATTCTTCTCCCGAACCGCATCGACGTACTTCGCCGATTGTTGTTGTACACCGCGAAGATTTTCAAAATGTTTCCGGAACCACACACCGCGTTCCCAGCGTCCGTTATAGCTTTCAATCGAAGCCTGGAAACCCGTTTCTCTCGGCGGCACGAACACCGGCGTCACGCCCAAACTCAAGCAACATCGAATCACCTTGCCGAGCGTATCCGGCCAGCGTCCACCCTGAAACACTGTCGAATTGTCGAACTGGGCGTAGTCCGGCAAACCGAATTCCGTCCAATGTTCCAGCATCTTTCGCACCGTGTTTTCAGCGGTCATACGACTCATCGGTCACGAGCCAACCAAGCCGCCGTGCAACGAAACGGCATTCAGTACGTTAAATATCGTCCCTCCTTGAATGCACAAGTCCTCGACGCCGTATTTATTGTACGGGGCGAACTGATCGAGTTCGGAGTTTTTCTTCATGAGTTGTTTCAAGTACCATCCCGGCGGAGGGGCCTTGCGTCGTTTTCGAACTCGTTCGTCAAACGCTCCGTGCCGTTTCAGTATTCGGTTGATCGTCGCCTTGGACGGAATGTTCGGACAAATCGTACGCTGTATTTCCGTAACACTGAAATTCACGGAGAATGGCATCCGCTCCGTGCTCGCCGAGTACGCTTTCCTCTTTGAGTCGCTTGCGGATCGCCAGCACGCACTGCTCGACTTCCTCGGAGGATCGGTTGGCGGGTCTCGGCGGTCCGTCCGGTTGGTTGGTCCAGTCGACGCGATCAAGTCGTTTCTCCCCGGTACGTCGTTTCCATCGTTCGACGGTCGTCTTGGTGACGCCGAATTCCACGGCGACATCGCGGATCGATTTGCCGCTTCGAACGGCTTGGACCATACTTCGGCGATCCTCGGGCGAAAGCCGGTTGTTCCTGGTTTTTATTCATATTCGTCAAGGAAAAGTTCGTTTACAAAACCACTATTTTAACCTGCTGTCCGACCAGTCGCTGAGACTTGGCCTGTGATACCTATGCTTCGAAGTTTTGCGATGACGCTGGCACCAACGGCCGTATCGTTACGATCCTTCCCTATTTTCGCTCCAGCATATCCAAAGGCCACGGCCATGGCAATTGCAATAACAAACTCACCTTTGGGATCAACGCCGTTGACCGGATCGACGTGTGTATAGAGATACTTATGAAAACTTTGCGGATCAGTCGTATTCCCGAAGAACGGATCCAGCCGGTTGAACCTTCCCGTCGTTGGATCGTAATACCGAGCCCGCAGATATTGTTGTCCGATTTTGGCATCAAACTGCTCGCCGGAATACAGAAATTCCGTCCGTGTGGTAGCGGGATCGAACCCCAAGGCATTACCGTAGGCATCGAAGGAGTAAATCTGCCGCAAACCCGCAACCAGATCTAACAAAACTCTCGTCGATCCATGCCCGTCGAACGTGAAGTAGTATTCCTGCTGATTGGAATCATTATCTGTAACGATTTGTGAAATCCGTTGGTTTCCGATGACGTAAGCAATTGTCTTTTCAAAGTTTCCGTCCGCACCGAAGTCCGTCTGCTTCAAGACTTGCGAGTAGCCGGTGATGCTGAGCGGATCATTGAGATATTCCGTTCGATTTTTGGATGTTAGATTACCGTCTTCCCAAACTTCATGTTCGGCGGAAACCCTGATCCCGTCGGAACCGTACTCGTACTTCGTCACTTCCTTGCGAGAGCCGGAAATAATCGTCACAACGGCCATTCGCCCATGCGAATCGTACGCAAATGTCGTTTCGGAAACGAGAACACCGCTTTCGGAAACCTTCTTTGACGTCTGTTGCGTGTGGTCATAGCCGTACAGCGTTTCTGTTTCGCCAGAAATATCCGTCAACAAACGATCATTCACATCATAATCGTACGTCGTGACTTTTCCGTTGATGGTCTGCTGTAAACGGTTGCCAACGAGATCGTAAATCCAGTCCGACGTCTGATCGAAAGCATCGTCGTAGTGCTCGAAAACTTCAAAAATCAACCGACCGAGATTGTCGTATTCCCAATCGATTTCGTTCTTTTGTTCACTCAACTCGGTCCGGAACTTTTCGACGGTGTAATCCTTTCGTCCCAGCAAGTCCAGCGTGTAATCGAACTCCGAAACATTCTTGTCGCCGGAATTGAACACGCCGTCGTTATTCTTGTCGACAAAATTCGACAGTTTCACCAGCCGATTTATGTTATCGTACTGATAAACTGTCACAAGCGATTCGGAACCCGTTCGTGTTTTCGTCTTGGCGAGATTGCCGAAAGCGTCATATTCGTAACGAGTCGTTTTCTCGTCGGACGAAACTGTCGCCAGCCGACCAAAGCGATCATAGGTATAATACGTCGGTGGATCGTTGTCGGTCTGCACCGAAGCCTGTCGCCAATATTTGTCGTACGTATAGCAAAGAATTCCTTCCGGTGTCTCGATTTTGACCGTTCGCCCCTGTGCATCGTAAATCGTCTTGGTGATGCGGCCGTCTTGATCAATTTCCGCGACTCGACCGAATTCATCGTAAATGTACTGCCACGTCCCAGATAAAATATCATGATTATCAAAGAACTTCTTTGTTTCGAGTCTGCCGTAAACATCGTAATGATAAGTCGTTACAACTCTCTCGAACGAAGTCTGCTTGACGAGCCGACGCTGAACGTCGTACTCGAACGATTCGATACTACCATCCCTCCGAAATATTCGGTATCTCAGGTGGTCGGCTTCCTGAAGGGGAAGAGCACGATCTTGGTGGCGAGGAAGTTCGCGGGACGGGATCGGAACTTTACGGGTCTGGTCTTCTGGGCTCGCGGATATTATGTTTCGACGATGGGGGCCGATGAGGCAACGATCCGTCGGTACATTCGGTATCAGGAAAATACGGAACGAAAAGAGGACGCACCCCGGTTGTTCAAATAATTGTGTAACGGTCGTATAAAAACAATCCGCTTTGAGCGGTTCCCATATAAAGCCCCGGCTCTGCCGGGGGATATTTACTTTGTACTGGAGATGACCTTTTTCGCTTTTATCCGAAACGAACCCCAAATTTTGGCGAGCAAAAAAATTCTTCCCAGGGAACAGTTGTCCTCTTGACATCGGAACGATTTGATATTATCATATAGAAAATTACAAAACGGCTTTCAGGAGTTTCCCATGAAAAAAATTGATGTTCAAAAGATGGAACGCGAACAAACCGAAGCGGAATTCCTCAAGAATTACGATCCTTCGAAGTTTGACCGACCTTCCGTGACCGTCGACATGGTCATTTTCACCGTCGTCGATCGACCGGCGGACAATTATCGCAAACTGGCCGAACGGGAATTGAAGGTGCTGCTCGTCAAACGCGGCGAACATCCTTTCAAAGGACATTGGGCCCTGCCGGGCGGATTCGTTCGCGCGACGGAAAGTCTCGACGAGGCCGCAGCAAGGGAATTGGCCGAGGAAACGGGGTTGCGCAATGTGTATATGGAGCAGCTTTACACTTGGGGCGAACCGCGGCGTGATACAAGAACCCGTGTAATCAGTTGTTCTTACATGGCTCTTGTCGACAGCACGCCTCTCAATCTTCAGGCCGGGGACGACGCCGACGAAGCAATGTGGTTTACTGTCGCGAAAACATTGATGAACGAAAACAAAACGATTGCGAAATCCGGTTCGGTGCAAAAACAGCGATTCACGCTCTCCTTGGAAAACGAGGCGGGCTCTATCGTGTCTCGGTTGGAAAAAACGATCAAAAGACACGACAAAATCAGGACGGAAACGGAGCGGATCGTCGATTCCGGCGGCTTGGCGTTCGATCACGCCCTGATCATATCTTATGCCCTCGACCGATTACGTAACAAGGCAGAATACACCAATATCGTTTTTCACCTGATGCCGGAACGGTTCACGCTGACGCAACTTCAGCAGGTTTACGAAACGATCTTGGGCGACGAACTTCTCAAGGCGAACTTTCGTCGCAAAATCGACGACAAGGTCATTGAAACGCTGGAATACGCCGAATCCGCCGGACATCGGCCGTCGAAACTATTCAAGATGAAACAAGAGGAATAAAATGGACGAAAAATCAATGACCCGCCTGAGTCGGTTTTTGAGCCTGATTTTACGACACAAACCCGAGGAGATTGGAATCTCGCTCGACGCCAACGGCTGGGCCGATATCGAAGAGCTCATGGATGGCGTCAATCAAAGCGGACGTAAAATCGACCGTGAATTATTGGAACACATTGTCGCCGCCGATGAAAAGGGGCGTTACGTTTTCAGCGACGATTGCAAACGAATCCGTGCCTGTCAAGGACATTCGCTTGCCGTCGACATGCAGTTTACTCCGGTCGAACCGCCGGAATTTCTGTATCACGGAACGGCGTCACGATTTTCGGAACAAATCGAACGAGACGGCCTCAAGCCGCGAACACGGCAATACGTTCACCTTTCGTTGGATCGTGAAACGGCAGTCAACGTCGGTTCGCGCCACGGAAAACCGGTCGTCTATGTCGTCCTTGCCCGAACGATGCGGCAAGCCGGGTTTCTCTTTTATTGCTCGGAAAACAATGTCTGGTTGACGGAACGTGTCCTTCCCGAATATTTGAAACGAGATCATGAATAACACGGCGAAGACACAAAACACTCAGTAAAACGGGCGCGTTTGCCAAAAGGGGACGGCCCTGGTCGAAGCATTTCAAGCTGGTCGTATTTGCCGTGCTTGATCGCACATCGGGACTGGAAAACATCAAGGTGTTCGAACAAGTCATGGGCGGTTGATCATGTTCACGATTTTGGACATCAAGCGACCGCCTTTCGGCATGTCGAAGAAATCATCGCGAAACATCAACGATAAGGAAACTCCGATGGATAATATCATTCTTCTGACGGACAGTTACAAAATTTCGCACTGGCGGCAATACCCGCCGAAAACGGAGACGGTCTATTCCTATTTCGAGTCACGCGGCGGAAAATGGCAGGACGTCGTGTTCTTCGGGCTGCAATATTATCTGAAACGATATTTTGCCGGTGAAGTCGTAACACGAGATCGGATCGACGAAGCAGAGCAACTGCTCGCCGCTCACTTCGGTGATCCGACGCTTTTCAATCGGAAGGGATGGGAGTATATCGTGCAAAAACACGACGGACGCTTGCCGGTACGGATCAAAGCCGTGCCGGAAGGAACACCGGTTCCCTCGTTCAATGTTCTCATGACTATCGAGAACACCGACCCGGCCTGTTTTTGGCTCACGAATTATCTCGAAACGCTGCTCGTTCAGGTATGGTACGGATCGACCGTCGCCACGCAATCAAGGGAGATGCGGCATTTGATCACGAAATACCTGAATCGGACAGGCAACCCGGAACTCTGTCCGTTCAAACTGCACGATTTCGGATTTCGCGGCGTTTCCAGCGTCGAAACGGCGGGAATGGGTTGCGCGGCTCACTTGATCAGTTTCCAGGGAACCGACACGCTGACGGGGATTCAATTTGCACGAAAATACTACGGCGAACCAATGGCCGGGTTTTCCATTCCGGCGGCGGAACACTCGACGATCACGAGCTGGGGACGGGAACACGAACTCGACGCGATGCGGAACATGCTCCGACAATTTCCGAACGGAACCGTCGCCGTCGTCAGCGATTCATTCAACATTTTCGAGGCGTGCGGCGACATTTGGGGCGGAATGTTGAAAGACGAAGTGCTCCGTCGCAACGGTGTACTCGTGATCCGGCCCGATTCCGGTGATCCCGTACAAGTTCTTATCAAAGGAAATCCGAACGTGTTCGATATTCTCGCCGAAAAATTCGGGTGCACGAAAAACGAGAAGGGATACAAGGTGCTCGCCGATCATGTCCGGGTAATCCAGGGAGACGGAATCGATTTCGAGATGATCGACTCGATTTTGTACGCTTTGAAACAAAAGAGCTATTCGGCGGACAACATCGCTTTCGGTAGCGGCGGAGCGTTGCTCCAAAAACTCAACCGAGACACGCTTAAGTTCGCGTTCAAATGTTCCAGCGTTACCGTCGACGGCGAGGAGCGGAACGTTTACAAAAATCCCGTTACGGATAAAGGCAAACAGTCCAAACGCGGCAAATTACGGCTTGTTCACGAAGACGGAACTTTTCACACGAAAAGATTCGAGAAAACAAGCGAACAAGACGACCGGCTCATCGAAGTTTTCCGTAACGGAGAAATCAAGCGTGAATACACGTTTGCCGAGGTGCGGAACCAGGCGAACGGATAATTCGAACGTTTGCCAATGTGAGCTTTTTGTTGACCTGTCACTCGAACCGGAAGGAGAAAACCCGATGAACGCCAATACCATCAGCATGAACATTTTGGTCGATTCCAGCGGTTCCATGGAGCCGATCGCGTCCGACATGGCCGGCAGCCTGAATCAATTGATCGCCGAAAAGCGGGAGTTGGATGTTTTCGTAACGTACTCGACGTTTTCGAACGATTACCGACCGATCTTTGCCGACAAGCCGATCAGGAAGATCAGGAAATTCGCCTTCGAAACGGGGGGCTGCACGGCATTGATCGAGTCCGCTTGCAAAATGATCGACGAAGTCGGTGCCCGACTCGCCGCGACGCCGGAAGGCGAACGTCCGGGAAAGGTCATGTTCGTCATCATTACCGACGGTGAAGAAAACGCTTCCTCGCCGGAGTACACGCGGGAAAATCTTTTTGCGAAAATCAAAGAACAAACCGAGGTGTACAGTTGGCTGTTCCTGTATTTGGGCGCGAATCAGGACGCCATTCAAGCCGCCAAAGATATCGGAATTTCCGCCGATCGTGCGGTCGATTGGCAAGCCACGGCAGCGGGCGCCGCGAGAAACACACGCCGGCTCGGGAGGGCTCT
>JAVBQW010000008.1:0-17179 GCA_031548665.1 Thermoguttaceae bacterium | reverse complement strand
CCTAGTACGCCGAGTTTAAAATACGATTCATTATGAAGTCCCTTGAAAACAGGGGGCATCCGGGGGCTACGGCGGAGTACCGCCTACACCCCCGGCTCTTTTTAATGAAGATTATTTGAAATGTTGTGTACTAGCCCTCTCCCGAGGGAAAGGGGACGGTAAAGTGAACCCTCACAAGATTCAAAACGATTATACCCGATTTTTCGTCCGGCGGCGATAGAGCCGAAGATAAACGGATGGTTCAGCCGGTACTTTTCTTCGAGGATTCGAGGTGCGAGAAGAAACCGGCGACGGCAAATCCGTGATTCCCGGCAGGATGCTTATGACTTCGATCTCGCGGATGTTCATGGCGTTTCCGTTTCTCAATCGCGAAAACGTTCGATATTTTCTTCCGCCGCCCAATTCGGACGAAGCGCATTGAGTCGGTCGATGCATGCGCTCTCCTTTTTGTCCGCTTGAGTTACCGCTTCCGGCTGCTTCACTCGCGCGTAGGTTTCATAAATGAGAAAGAAAGCGTTATTATTTTCTTCCTTGAGAATCTCGTTTTTATAGTCTTGAGTGATGCCGAGTTCCTTTTCCATCTTTTCCAGACCGTCCGTACCGGGCTTGTCGTACATTTTCAAGAGATAATCGAACGCGAGATTTTCGTCGCTCTTGTCGATTTTTCTCCACTCGTCGTAAAACCGTTTTTCTGAATCGGTAAGAGTGTTTTGCTCCTTGCGGTTCCGCTCCACATTCTGCAACAAGGCATCGAGAACGAAAATGATCGCCTTTCGGGACGCCGGTTTTTTCTTCCATTCCTTTTCGAGCCTTTCACGGCTGGAACGCGTTTCAAAACCAGTACGCCATTTTCCATAAACGGTCTTCTGCTCCTCATTGATTTTGTTCAAAAACTCCTTTTCCAACCGCCGGGCATTACCGGAAGAGCCAAGTTGTTCATGCTCCATCCAGTGACGAGCCCGCGCCCAGGCGGGGTCGTCTTTTTTCGCTTTTTCAATCGCCGCCTTGAGTGCCTTGACCGCGTTTTTGTAATTTTCAAATGCGTCCCGGTATTCCTTGCTGTCACGAGGAACCGGTACGATGGCCTTGCGTGCGGCAATCGCTCTCGCTTCATCTTCGGCTCGTTCCTTTGCCCTCTTTTTATGGCTTTCCAACGTCAGATACACACCGTAGACCCATCGCAGTGCCGGAAAGGAATCCGGGTGTTTTCGGGCGTCAATCAAATCCTTCGGGATCGCCAATTCTCTTTCGATATTCGGAATTTCCTCTGTCGTTTTCTCGAAGGACTTTCTGTGAGCATTCAGGTAAGTGTCGAACAACTCTTTACCGTCCAATTTTTCAGGATCGAAACCGTAATTCGGCTTCTCGCGTTTCATTTTGTCCCGAATATAGGCAACAAAGGCCGGATGCGATTCCGGGTGGCCTTCCCACTCTTTTTTCCATGCCGCTTCAATGATCGGCAGCATCATACTTGCATTCCACTGGTTAAACCTTATTTGCTTCTCCCGAGGCAGGTCTTTGGTAAATTCCTTTTCCAACTTTTGGAATCGGTCAAAGGCTTCGCCAACATCTCGGCTTTTGAAAAAACTCTCCGCACGAAGCATTGTGGGATTGGTTTCTTCGGCTACCGCAACTGCCGGGGGCAAGGCAAACAGGCAGGCGAAAATGAGCGCAAACATTTGTCGAAAAAGAGGCGGCATGATTTTCGCTCCGTGTACTTTTGGTTATTATCACCGTGTCCATATTATACCAGCAAAATCTCCCGACGGCGAGTGTCGGATTCCAAACAAAAGCCGAGATGGAGTCGCTGTGTTTCATTTTCCGGCCGATGCAATGACGGCGTGTTGAATTCGCCGTACCGACCGACCGTCATTCCGGCTGTTGTGGTATACCGCGAAAGATTAACGGACGGATACTTTTCCGGAACGGAATGACGATTATCTTTGGGAAACGATTTTTGGACGGTTTACTCGTCGACCTATGATTGGCATGTCGGAATTTTTGCCGCCTCTTTGATTGACTGATTGATTTTCGTTTAATGAGGCTTTTCCAGAAGAATGATTGTTTCGCCTGAATCTCGTTTCCATTTCGACGCGATGTAGGCGAATTCTCCCGGAAAATCTTCCAAGAAAAACCGATCTTCATTGGCGAGGTTCGGTTTGGCGGTTTTCCAGAAATCAAGACAATCGACAAGGAAAATCCATTACAAAACGACATCGGCGACGACGGGGTTGGTCGTAACAATTTTTGCAACAGTTCCAATGTATCTGAAAATCAAGCGGGAATCAATGGAAGTGGAAAACTTTTCGAATGTACGGAATGTTTATAACTGACTTTCCTGTGAAAATGTCTTGAATGTCTGGCAAACATGTTCTTGAAAGAAATGATTCCGACACATATACTATTCTGAGTCGGATAACCCTTGAACAAGAAAATTTTCCCATGCCGGACCGTCTTCGAAAGTTACTCTGTTTTTCCTGTGACACCCTGAAAGCTCACGGTATCGATGTAGCCGCTGTCTATAATGACGGTCTGTCTTTCCATCGAAACGGGGATTTAAATCGTGCCGAGCTTTCTTATCGGCAAGTGCTGGAAATCAATCCGAACCATCCTGGCGCGATTCACCATCTCGGTGCAATTTTTCTGGTGAATAAAGATTACGACAAAGCCATTGCATGGATGGAGCGTTCTTTGACTTTGGACGGTACGAACCCGATATTTTTCAACAACTACGGTGCTGCTCTCCGTGACAGTGGAAAACGAGAAGCAGCGACGCCGATGTTCCGCCGAGCGATCTCGTTGAAACCGGATTATGCCGACGCTTGGTCGAATCTCGGACAAGCCCAATTGGACGCACGCCAGTTCGCCGACGCTGAAATTTCGTTCCGTGAAGCACTCCGCTTTTCGCTGGACCATCGAGATGCTTCATTGCGACTGATCGACCTCTTCATGCTGACGAACCGCCATGATGATGCCGTTACACTTACTCGCCGAATGTTGTCCAAATATCCGCGAGATTTCGGATTCGTCAAAGTTTGGGCCGACATTCACTGTCAAACCCGCCGCTGGAACGAAGCCCTTGAAGCCTTTGCACGGATTGACGCAGCCCACCCGAACAATCCGGAAACGCTTTCGAAGCTCGGCCATGTCCACGCCGAATTGAATGATTTCGACAAGAGCAAGGCGTATTATTCCAAGGCGGCATCGCTTGACAAGCGACGAACGCTTGCTCAATACAAATATCTCGGAATTTGCCCGGCGGTGTTTCCCGATATGGAATCGGTCAACCGTTACTGGAATTTTCTGGAACGTGAGATTGACGAGGCGACAAAAACGAAAATTCCCGTCGATTGGCGAACATCGCCGACTGAAGGTGTACTGCCGTCCTTCCATCTTGCTCACCACGGACGCTGCTGCCGCTCTATCCGCGAAAAGTTTGCCTCGTTGTATCGGGGAGCCTTCCCCCACGAAAAACCGAAGTTTGTTCTAAAAGAAAGAATCCGTGTTGGTTTTTTCACTTCCCATGGCAACGAAGGCGGACTCTTGCGGGGTACCGCCGGTATTATTGAACACCTTGATCCGTCCCGCTTCGAGCCGGTGATCTTTTGCGCGGATTCCTCCGAAGAGCGTTGCCGTCGCCCGTTCGGCTCGAAAGAAATCACGACGATCCTCCTGCCCAACGGTTTCGATACGGCAGCCGAAATCGTTCGCAAGGCGGACTGTGACATTATTTATTATTGGAAGGTCGAGCCGGGAACGTGGAACCCCTTCTTTGCCATGACAAAACCGGCACCGATCCAGTGTACCTCGTGGGGAACCTTGGGAACGAGCGGTTTCGACGCCGTCGATTACTACCTGACCTCGCCGTTCATGGAACCGGAAAACGTTGATATAACCGCACATTATACGGAAACCGTCGAGATGCTTGCAACGTTCCCGATGTTTCAACCGCCGTCGCAAAAGCCCGACGGTGTCAATCGTAACGAATTCGACTTGCCGTCGAAAGGAGCGATTTATTTCTGTCCGCATCGCATCTCGAAATACCATCCGTCCTTTGATGTCTTGTTGAAACGTATATTGGAAAACGATCAGAAAGGAACCCTTGTGATCAAAACCGGTGAAGAGTCGACCGCCTCAGAACAATTGATGGCACGGATGAGAATCAATCTCGGCGAATCGCTCATGAAACGGGTGAAATTCATGGGACACCTCTCCCACACACAATACATGAGACTGTTTTCCTTGGCGACAACAGTACTCGATTCTCCGGTCTTTACCGGTGGTTACACGGCCTACGATGCGTTTTCATTGGGCGTTCCGATGGTCACGATGCCGGGCAGCGTCGGCGTCCAAACGTTTACCGCCGGGTTTTACCGAAAAATGCAAATGCCGGAGATGGTCATGCGGACTCCTGAGGATTATGTCGATCAAGCCGTCAAGTTGGGAATCGACGAAGGTTACAGGGAAGCGGTCTCGAAAACAATTGAAGAAAGGAGCGGTTCCCTTTTCAACGAGAAGTTGGCTGTTCGCGAATTCGAACGATTCTTCGAAAAAGCAATCGAGAAGGAGAGCAAATGATGAACCTCGACTCTCCGATTTATATTGCGGGCCATCGCGGTTTGGTCGGTTCCGCAATTCTTCGACGCCTGAAATCGAAAGGGTATATGAACCTTATTGTCCGAACACGTCAGGAAGCGGACTTGACGGACACTGCCCAAGTGAGAAACCTTTTCGAATCGACGTCGATTGAGTATGTTTTCCTTGCAGCGGCGAAGGTCGGCGGCATCATGGCGAACAGCACGCATCAGGGAGATTTCATTTACGAAAACCTGGCGATTGCGTTGAACGTCATCCGGGCGGCAAAGGATTACGGCGTTCGAAAACTGTTGAACCTCGGTTCGTCGTGTATTTATCCGAGACAGGCTCCCCAGCCGATCAAGGAGGAGTACCTGATGTCGGGTCCATTGGAACCGACGAACGAGGGATACGCAATCGCCAAAATCGCGGCGTTGAAAATGTGCCGTTATTTCAACGAACAATATGGGACGGACTTTCTGTCCGTAATGCCGACGAATCTCTACGGACCGGGCGACTCATACGATTTGGAGAATTCGCACGTTCTCCCGGCAATGATCCGGAAGTTCCATCTCGGCAAAATGCTTGTCACCGGCAATCGTGAAGCAATCCGCCACGATATCGCACGATTTAGCCGCAACTCCGCGTCCTTGATCGATGCGGATATCGATTCCATGCTGAAACGGCACGGAATTACGCTGAACAAAATAACCTTTTGGGGCTCGGGAATGCCTCGCCGCGAGTTTTTGTATGTCGACGATCTTGCGGCGGCGTGCGTTCATTTGATGGAACGTCACCACTCCACGGAAATCGGCGAAGTGATCAATATCGGTACGGGTGAAGACATATCAATCCAATCATTAGCGGAACTGATCGGAGAGATTGTCGATTATTCGGGCGAGATTCGTTGGGACGTGACGAAACCGGACGGCATGCCTCGCAAGTTGCTGGACGTATCGCCAATACACAATTTGGGCTGGCGCCCGACCGTCGATCTGCGAGAAGGGATTCGGCGATCCTATGAATGGTTTTGTTCGTTAACGAGCGATAGATGACCGGCTCACATTGGCTGGCGACGGGATGATAGAGGTATTGGGGAAATCGTTCGGTTTTGTCCGACACCACTTCGGTCCCTACTGGTAAGGAGCCTCGCCAAAATAACTCATACAATTGTACAATATCAACCCTTGCTTCAACCCCCGAGTTACGGCGCCGTATTGATTTTTCGGCCGCCTCCACTCGGGGCTCTTTGTACAGGTTATTTTGGCGAGCCTCCAAAGTCTTTCGTTCCATCAAAAACGGCGTTTCCCGCTGATCGACAGCCGCTTCCAATCGTTGCGCAAGGAAATCGACAACGTTCCCGGTTTCGAGTCGTCGTCTCCGAAGCGGAGTTCGAAGGGATGATCAGGCCGCCGCTTCTCTCGGCTTGATGCGGGACGCCCAAGCCGCTCTCGCCGATCAAGGGATCGCCGTTTCCATCACGCGAATCTCGACCGCCGTTCGGTTCCGTGCGCAAATAAACTCCCTCATTGAACGAATATTTGTTGCCGCATCATCCGGGGGCTACGGCGGAGTACCGCCTACACCCACGGCTCTTTTCGGTAGTTTATTTGAGCACAAGCCCTTAGGCCCCGTTGGGGCTGGATAGCTCAGTACTTACGATAAAAACATCTGTTTTCATGTGTCCGTGAACGGATACGATTTTTCAGGACTGCGACCACAGGTCGCAGCTCGTTTTCGGAATTTTCAGAGGTTTCCATCAGCAATACAGTACAATTAACCATTCGGCATGGAGTTACCAATCTTTTTCGACGGGTTCGAGTTGCATTAAGAGGGCTCGAACTTTTTCACGTTTTTCGTCGGCTTCCTGTTGACGGCGCTTGGCTTGTCGGAGCATTCGCTGGGCCTTTTCGAATTCTTCTTTCTTTTCCTGCGGCGTCAGCTCTTTTTCGTCCGCTTTCTTTTCCCCTGAAGAATCGCGATTTTGTTCGCTTGCTTCGTTTTCCTTCTGTTCCGGACGTTCTTGCTGCTCCTTGGAGTCCTTCTCGTCCTGCTGTTGATTCTGATCTTGCTTCTTTTCCTCGTCCTGTTTCTGTTCCTGATCTTGTTTCTTTTCCTCGTCCTGTTTCTGATCCTGTTTCTGTTTCTGTTCCTGGTCCTGTTGAAGAGGTTTGAAGATTTCGCGAAGAAGCTCCAAGGCCCGGTTTTGTTTCGGCAAGGCGTTTTCCGGATTCTTTTCCCGGAGGAACTTGACGGCGTCGGCGGCGAGCGATTCGATTTCCGGACCGTATTGGATCGCCAACTCTTTCGCTTTTTGCAGGTTTTCCGTTTGCTGCTTCGCTTCCGGTGTATCCGACGGCGGCGATTCCTGTTTCGCTTTGTCGAGCATCAACGGCATCCAGACGGCGACGAATTCCTGTTCCCAAGCCTGTTCGTCGAGGTCGGCGATTTCGGGCGGTCCGACGGATTTTTCTCCGGATTCCTCGTTGATCGGAACAGAAGGGTTTTCTTTGCAAAGCGATTCCTGTTTTTTGACGCCGTTTTGGACGATCGCTTCGAAGGAACTCAGTCGGCTCTTCAAATAGTCGACGCCTTCGACGATCGTCGTCGCGGCCTCCAAGGCCGATTTTCCTTGAGCTTCACGGAGAGCGTCGTTCGCCGCGCCAACGGACTCGCTGATTTTGTCGATCGCCGCGACGAACGGTGCCGCGGAATCGTCGGGAATCGCCTGCCGCAGGGATTCCTTCAACGGCGAAAGCTCTTCACGGAAACGTTGTTGTTCCTTCGATAGTTCGTAGATCATCTGAAATTTTCTTGGTGAATCTTTTTCTAAAACCGTTCGCTTCAAGCCGGTTCGAAGATTACGTTCCCATTGTTCGAGCCAATCGAAGCGTTGCGGCAATTCGAGTTCCTTCCGTTTTTTTTCGCGGTCGGCGAGATTCCAATCGGATTCGATGCGATGTTTCCAGGCACGGATCCGTTCGAGATTTCGACGCAAGGGTTCCGCTTCGGATGGTCTGAGTTCGATCGCTTCAGAAAAGGACCGTTCGGCAACCGCAAGAAGATCGAAGATCGACGGTCGATCATGAGGTGGTGTTTCCTCGGCTTTCGGTGCAAGCAGGGCTTTGGCTTGAGCGACCGCGATGTCGCCAATCAGGATCAAGGACTGCGCCGCAAGCTCGGTGTCTTTCGACAGGGCCGATTTTCGGAGCGTCGAAACGGCGTCGGCGAAGTTTCCCGCCGCGGCTTGGGCCGACCCAAGATTATAGGAAATTCGCAAATCGTTCGGCGACTCTTTTTCCGCTTCGGTAAACGCATCGACCGCCTGTTTGTAATCGCCGGTCGCAAACGATTCGACGCCTTTGTCGAGAAACGCCGACGGACCAGCTCGAAGCGGCGACATCGACGACAGAGAAACGAACAGAAAAAAAAGAAAAAGTCGAAAATCTTGCATGGGACTCCGCCAACGAACCAAGAGTCGGGAGCCGAGACCTGTGGTCCCGATCTCCTTTACAGTATAGCGATTCCCCTCTCTGCGGCCAAGAGGAGCAGGGGAAGCGTTAGAAGACCTGCTTTTCTTTGCGAAAAGAGTTGATTTTTACCGATAATTGCGATAGAGTGGTATTTTGGAGTTTTACAATTATTACTTTTTTTTAAGGAAAACGTCATGCGAAATCCAAACGTTAAACTGCAACAAGAGAGAGGGATAGCTAGACACGGTTTCACACTGGTCGAGCTTCTCGTCGTCATCGCGATCATCGGTATTCTGATCGCCCTGCTTCTTCCGGCGATTCAAGCGGCCCGCGAAGCCGCAAGACGGTCACAGTGTATCAACAACCTCAAACAAATCGGGCTCGGTGTCCATAACTTTCACGATGCGTTAAAAGGAATCGTTCCCGCAAATTTAGGGATGAACCGTCCGAGCGGTCAAGTGTTGCTGTTCCCCTTCATCGAGCAAGCGGCAATGTACGAAGTCCTCATGACGCGAAGAAACAAATGGGAGTGGGATTTCAACAAAGATTTTTGGGGATATACCAACAACGCCAACGAATTGACTCCGGATGAACGAAAATATTTTTTCAGCATTCCGGTTTACAAATGCCCAACGAGAAGAGGAGGGGGCGAAGATGCGTGTTACAATCCGAGCGCAGCCAGCGACGATGATCGAAGGGCCAATGGACCGCGTGGAGATTATGCGATTGTCGGATATAACAATCAACCGGCGCAGGCAAGTACGACCGTCGAATGGCACCACTGTATCCGCAACAACGATGCTAATGTTCCGTGGGCGTTGGGGGTGATGAGATCGGGAGTTCCGGTTAGCGGATCTGGAAGTTGGGTAAACTGAGGACCGCGAGACGATTTTTCACGTATTGAAGACGGCCTTAGCAATACGATCATCTTCGGCGAAAAACATATTCATCCGAATAATTTCCAAAAATGGTCTTCCGGAGCGACGCTGCCAAGCGCCGACTGCGGGCGATATCAAGATGCACCCTGGCACTCTTTCGTTTCCGGAAACTGGGGGGATGCGTGGCCGGCCCGATCATTCAACGGACGAAACGCCGGTGATGTTTTTGGAATACGGCGTCCCACGGACAATGAGGGTAACGAACCGGGCAATGCGGGCTTCGGCAGTTGGCATCCCGGTTCATGCAATTTTCTTTTCTGCGACGGCTCGGTCATGTCGCTGAAAAATACACTGCCGCCGGGTACTCACGAAAACAAACTGGTGTTGCTGATGATCGCCTGCGTGAACGATGGCGGGACACCACGCTTGGTCGATTGACGATGCCGATTTTGAGTCTGCGGGCACAGCCCGCAGCTCGTTTTGATCAAGCATTCTCTAGAAAATCGTCAACGGAAATCGCGGCCTGTCTTATACCACAAACGGGGACAAACTGCACTTTTTCCCCGCTTCAACCCCCAAGTTACGCGGAGTACCGCTCCACTTGGGGCTCTTTTTCGGTCGAAAACGAAAAAGGTAATTTCTCGCCGTTTACAGTATATTACTTTTTATTTTTTAAGGAAACTGTCATGAAAAATCCAAACACCAAACTACGCAAAGGGAAGAAAATAGCTAGACACGGTTTCACACTGGTCGAACTTCTCGTCGTCATCGCGATCATCGGCGTGTTGATCGCCCTGCTTCTTCCGGCGATTCAAGCGGCTCGTGAAGCGGCTCGTCGGTCACAGTGTACGAACAATCTCAAACAACTCGGCATCGCGATCCACAATTTTCACGATTCATTGAACGGCCTGCCGCCGAATTGCGTCGGCGCCGACTGGTCGGTCACGTATTCCGCAGCAGGAGCGCAGGATTCCATTGTGTCCCGAGTGACGTTTTGGGGAGTGCTGTATCCCTTCATCGAACAGACACAACTCTACAACACATTGACGACGAAACTTGGGACTGATCTGGGAACCCCGACGACAGGGGGGACCTTTTGGAACACATTGAGCGAACAAGAACGAAAAAGCTTCAACAGTGTACCGGGATATTTTTGTCCTTCGCGCCGGACCATTCCCAATCCTTATGGCCTCTCGGCAACGGGCGCTCAAGACGGCGGTTATCGCGGACCACAAGGCGATTATGCTTTCATTCACGGTTGCCAACAGCAGACATGGAAAGACTGGGCCTATATCGGCGATGATCCCGCGACGCAATTCTACAAGGCGGGCCCGTTCCGTGTTGCCTTGCCTACGCAAAGAAACGGATGGACCCCCCGCGACACGTTTGCCCGCATGGCCGATGGAACGAGCAACCAGATCGTCGTCGGTGAAAAATGGATTGCCAAACGATCAATGAGTGAATGCAATAGCGGAATGGCGCCGTCCGGACCTTTACGTTATTTGTATGGCGACTGCTCACTGTTAAGTATGGGGTCTCTTAACACCTATGTTGTTGCTCGTTCCCACAATTCCGGGATCGCCAAGGAGGCGGATATCGACCTCCTGCCGGGCTTCAATGGGTCGCAAGGCGAGGCGGATCATGGTCAATGGGGCGGCATCCATCCGGGGAACGTCAATTTTCTCTTCGGCGACGGTTCTGTTCGTTTGATTTCCAATGCAACGCCGACGGGAAACAACTCAATTTTCTCTTGGTTGGGAATCGTCGACGATGGGAACACCATTCCGCAGTTCTAGTCATACTGCACAAGTTGCGAAACATCGAACATTGAACGAGGCTGGAGACTGTAGGCTGGAGTTCCCGGTTTCCAACCGTTCCCTCCGGTCTCCAGCCTCCAGTCTTGCGGCAACATCAAGGTTGCGTTCACAAACAAAGCCAAGAACTTACGCAGTGCAACTAGTACCCTGCCAAGCCTAAAATTGCTTTTAGACACGGAAGGAACACGGAAGGAGATGATGCAAGGAATTTCTCCGTGATTTTTCCGTGCCTTCCGTGGCAAAATATTGATATAATATGCTTTGGCGTTGTACTAGGACACCGAGTTTAAAATACGATTCATTATGAAGTTCCTTGAAAACAGGGAGCATTCGGGGGCTACGGCGGAGTACCGCCTACACCCCCGGCTCTTTTTAATCAAGATTATTTGAAATGTCGTGTACTAGGTTTGTAACGGACCGAAATTACCCCCCAAGTTCCGCCTCGCTGCACTTGGGTCTCCTTTTTTGATTCGACTTTTATGAAACACATCCATCTTTGTTGTCTCGTGATTCTTCTCGCCGTTGCCGGTTGTGGAAAAGGATTCGTTCCGTTCAGCGGCAAGGTAACCTTCGAGGAAGACGGCTCGCCGCTGACGAAAGGTACGGTCGTGTTCGCGACCGCAACTTTTCAAGCAGAAGGCGGACTCGGCCCCGACGGCACGTACCATCTCGGTTCGCTGAAGTCGAAAGACGGCCTGCCGCCGGGCAATTACAAGGTTTTCGTGACCGGCGCCGGAACGGTGAACGACAAAGAAAAGTTCGTGTCGGATATTGATCCGACCTTCGCCGATCGAACGACGACGACGCTGACCTGCGACGTTCCGGCGTCGGGAAAAGATTCCTTCGACTTCAAGGTCAAAAAACCGGCGGCGAAATAAAACGGATGAATCGGGCCGGGACCTGCGGCGCCGAAGTGCCGGGTGATCTTACCCGGCGACCGGCACCGGTCCGGCGAGGAGTTCGTATTCGTCCAACGGCTGCGTGTTGCCCTGCTTCGCTTGGGCGCAGTTCATCGTGATCACCGGCTCGTTCCGCGTGACGAACAGTTGGGCAACCTTTTTCTTACGGTCGTTCTTCACCGCCTGGCCGAGGAAATAATGTCCGACCAACACGTCGATCGCCGCGTCGACCAGTCGTCGGGCGATCAGTTCGACGTACGCTCCGCTCTGCGTTTTGGCGTAGTCGACCGCCGCTTGGATTTCCTCGCGGCCCTTGATCAGGATTTTCTTGAGAACTTCGAGATTCGGATCGTCGTAAACCTTCTTTTCGAAGGAATCGACGTAATTCGTGAACATGCCGCTGGTCACGCCGCGAATCGCCGCAACGACTTGCAGTTGGCTCGTTCCCTCGTAAATCGTCGTGATCCGGGCGTCCCGCAGAAACCGTTCAGCGGCGTAGTCCTTCATGTATCCGCTGCCGCCGAGAACCTGCACGGCGTCCGTCGCGACCGTGATGCTGCCTTCGCTGCAAAAATACTTGCTCATCGGCGTGAGCATTGCGTTGAGCTTTTTGTAGGACCGACTATTTTGCTTGAGCTCCTTCTTTTCGGCCTCGGAAAGCTTGTCGGCGTTCCGTTCAAGCAGCCGATTCGTGTTGTTTTCGAGGTCGCAAACTCTCGCCGTTTCATAAGCCAGTGCTCGCATCGCTTCGATTTTGATCTGCATTCCGGTAACCATTTCGGCAACCGGAGCGAGCCGCTCGATCGGAGCGCCGAACTGCTCCCGACTATGAGCGTAAACCCGGGCCAAACGGAACGCGGACTCCGCAACGCCCAAGGACTGTGCCGCGATGCCGAGTCGGGCGCCGTTCATGAGGGCCAGCACATAGGTTATCAGGCCGCGTTGCCGTTCGCCGATCAGACGGGCCGGTGTGTTCTCGAAGACCAGTTCGCAGGTCGGACTGCCATGAATTCCGAGTTTTTTTTCCAAACAACGGACTTTAACGGCAGGACTCCGTTCACTGATAAACAGGCTCAACCCGCGACCGTCCTTGATGTCGTGTTCGCTCCGGGCCAACACGAGCAGGATTTCGCCGCAACCGTTCGTAATGAAGCGTTTGACGCCGTTGAGGACCCAGGAACCGTCCGGCAGTTGGTCGGCACGGAGCCGCACCGCCTGCAAATCGCTTCCGGCGTCCGGTTCGGTGAGAACCATCGCTCCGGTAACTTCGCCGCTGGAGAATCTCGGCAGCACTTCGTCCTTGATTTCGTCGGACGCAAAGGCGTAAACCGTGTCGGCGATTCCCTGCAGGCCGAACATGTTCATGAAGGAGCAGTCGCCGCGCGCGATGATCTCCGTCGCCATGGTGTAAATCAGGATCGGACAGTTCAATCCGCCGTATTTTCTCGGGATCGTGAATCCCATCATATCGGCCTGCGTGAGCCGATCGAGATTTTTTTGGACCAGCGGATGCAACGTGACGGTTCCGTTGGAGTTTAACATGTTTCCTTCGGCGTCGACCTGTTCGGCACCGGGAGCCAGCGTTTCGGCTGAAATTTCGCCGAGGATGTCGAGGATCCGGCGATAATTGTCGATCACGTCGTCGGCGTTTTCCGGAACGTAGTCGGCGTCGCCGTTAGGCGTCTCCCGCTCCTGAATCTCGGCTAGTTCCTTCAGGTCGAAATAGTCGAACAGGAACCGAATGTCCTGATTGTCGGCAAAATAATTGGGCATGGAATCTCCTTGAAAAATTTTGCCCGATTATACCGAAAAAAACGCCGAACGTGAAGCCCCGGATCAAGAACGGAAGAACGATCGTCATCCCCGCGAAGGCGGGGACCCAGAGAAAAGATTTAATGAGCTTTTACACACGTTATTGACGGATGCAAACGGTCGACAACGCCTTCCGTCTAGGTCCCCGCCTTCGCGGGGATGACGGTACAGGAAATCATTCGTCGGCGTTCGGCTGTTGGAAGATCGGCAGCACTCGGAAGAAGACGTGTCCGTCCTGAAACAGGACGTTCTGTCCATAGGCCGGCTGCACGGAAGAACCGTTGCTGACCGGAATTGCTTTTTCAACATCGGTCAACAAAGCGCTGTAAGATTTTTCGGATTCCGCCGAGGATTGCGGTTCTTGCCCGAGAATGATCATTCGACCTTGCTGTTCGCCGATCATCGGAGAGCGATCGGACACCGTTTTGAAGAGCGACCTCGAACCGCCGAGAGACGATCCGACGCCGAGAGGGGAGTCGTTGGAGACTTGGAGCAGCGGAAGATGGTTCGGATCGACTTTTCGCCAAGAAGAAGAAGCGAGATTGATGGATTGGGACGACGTGGGAGCGTCGTTTTCCGTTTCCGTTCTGCCTTCAAGTTGGGTGTAGAAACTGGCGGCTTGGCCGAACTCTTTCAAGCGGCTTTGCGTGACCATCGTTTCCGTTCGATGACGGGCGAAATTGATCGCCGGAAACGCGATGACTGCGATCAAAATACCCACGGCCACCGAAGCGACAAGGTCGGCCAATCGCCAACCGCCCTGAGAAACGTCGGGCCGCATGTCGCCGGAAACCTTGGGCAGCGACCGCCTGGAAACGGTATCCGTTCGACGATCCGCTTGCGTTTTAGGGACCTGCCGTCCAGGCATACGGACGCAACTCGAATTCGGAATCGTGTCGACGGAAGAAGATAAAGTTGAAGGGGATGCCGGGGTTTCGGAAGGAGGAGACGAAACGGGGAAATGATCGAAATTGATGACGGTGGAAATTTGAAATTCGTCGGCTTTTGGAGAAACGGCAAGAATTTCATCGAGCATTCGAAACCGACCGGCATAAATCGACGCGGCCTTCCGTTCCACGAATTGTTCGTGGGGATGATCGACGCTCGTCCAGATTCTCGCGCAGGTTCGGTCGGCGAGTCCCAGCGGCGGCAAAAATTCTTCGCGGCTCACGGCCGTCAGCGGCAGAATTTCCTTCCGCAACAGCTCAAGTTCTTCACGGAGCGACGGATTGCGGAGCAAATTCCGTTCGACGTCGCCGATTTCGTCGTCGTCCAGCGCGTTCATGAGATAGCCTAAAAGAATTTCTCGGTCCATGGAAAAGGATAGGGTGTAGGGTGTAAGGTGTAGGGTGGGGGAAGGGAAAACGAACCCGACACCTTTCACCCTACACCCTACACCTCTCAGGCCGCTTCGTCGTTGTCGGCGAGGAGACCGTTGAGTTTCTTCACCGCAGCGTTGAGTCGGCTCTTGACGGTTCCGAAAGGAATTCCGAGCGACTCGGCTGCGTCTTGATACTTCATGCCCTGGAAGTACACCAGGTACAACACCTGTTTCAGGATTTCCGGCAGTTGATCAACGGCTTCGCGAACTTGTCCGGCCTGTTCGCCGCGAATCGAAGACCGCATCGGATCCGGCTCGTTACTCGTCAAGGTTTCGCCAAAGGAAACCGAGGAACTGTCGTCGCTGCCGAAGGACTCGTCAATGCTCACGGCCGTGTGCCGCCGATTCCGTCGCCGCAGATCAATCGCCTGATTCGTCGCGATGCGGTACAGCCAAGGTCGGAACATCCGGCCCGCTTCGAACTGCTCGCATTTCAGGTGAACCTGCATGAACGTCGTCTGGAACGCGTCTTCGGCGCTCTCGGCGTTGCCGAGATAATGTCGGAGGTAATTGAACAATTCCCGTTCGTAGCGACGGACCAATTCCTCAAAAGCGCCCCGCTGTTGCGTCGAGCGATATTCGAGGAGCAAATCCTCATCGGTCCACTGGGCGAAATCGACTACCGAGCTGTGAGACATTTCATTTACGACACAGTACATGATTCACCTACGTCTTTCTCCGGAAATTGTTCGAACGAATCGGAATTTTTTTCGCAATCGTCGAAATTTTCCAGCTCCTATTGTATCCTTTCTTTGATGCAAATCAGAGTAATTTTTAAATTTTTCTCAAATTTTCTTCTCTGACCTCGACTTGCATCACTCCCTGATCACTGGGATTATATATACAGTTTCCGTGCCAGTCCAAAAGAAAATTCGAACAAAGTCATTGCGTGACACGTAATGAATGTTCTGCAAACGTTTTACGGCAAAAATAATTTTTCCGGGATGCTTCCAGACAGAGGTCCGGAAATACGCTTTGGCAGGATTCTGTAAATTTTACCAGCCGTGACGGAAGACCGCTCTTGAAAGGTTTTCAAAGAAAACCGTCAACAATAAGGAACTTTGCAGGAAATACCAACGACTTCCTGCACGTATCGAGGCACCGCGTAGCCCGGCAGACAATTTCGAAGTTCTTCGACGAGTTTTTTTCCAACTTCCGAAGAAACCTCAAAATGGGCCGCCCCGGCAACTTTGTCAAGTTGGTGGAGATAATAAGGAATAATTCTGTGGTCGACCAGTGTCTCGAAAAGCCGCCGCAGTGTTCCAAAGTCATCGTTGACGTTCTTGAGCAGCACGGTCTGCGACAGAATCGGCACGCCGACATCGATCAGCGACTCGATTCGCTGCAAAACCTCTTCGTCAAGCTCGTTGGGATGGTTGACGTGCAAAACCAGGTAAATCGGACAAAATGTGCTGAGAATGTCGACCAATTCCTGATCGATCCGACTCGGAATAACAATCGGAAGTCGCGAATGAATTCGAATTCGTCTGACATGGGGAATCAGCGACAAGCGGTGAAGAAGTTCCGCCAATTCTCGGTTCGGCCAGAATAACGGATCGCCGCCGCTAAGAATAATCTCCTGAATGTCCGGCGAGTTTCGAATCGGATCGAGGGAAAACCCTGCTTTTTGCCGTGGAAAATGCCGCCGAAAGCAGAATCTGCAATTCACGCCGCAGGCATGGGACGACAAAATCAGAGCGCGACCGGGATATTTTTGAAGAATTCTTTCCTTTGGAAAGACTCCTTCGCCAACGGGATCCGTGGAAAACCCTGCGACGGGCTGCAATTCGAGGTTCCGAGGAAGAACTTGGAGCAGCAAGGGATCATTCGGGTTGCCTTTCTCCATTCGCTGAAGAAAGGGTCGCGGCACAAAAAGGGGAAAAACGTCTGTCGCTTGTTGTCCGTCGAGAAAAATATTATCCGGCAACTCCAAAAGATTTTGGAGTTCAACGAGATCGGTTACGGCGTCGGCGATTTCGGATTGCCAGTCGTTCATCATAAAAGCCGGAATGGAGGCGTACTCGCCGTAATGACGGTTAACGGAACACTCCGTCATTAGGCCGGAGTACCGGCTTCATTCCGGCTGTTATGTAAAGATATAATCAAAAAAAGCACGGCTTGTTTCCAAGCCGTGCTTCTTTATATCAAAATGGAGTGATGAACGACAGGTCAATGAGGATCGTCTCCATACTTAAAGGTCTTGTTCGTTACCGAACGAGACGTTTCTAAGTATCCTTAGAAAGGAGGTGATCCAGCCGCAGGTTCCCCTACGGCTACCTTGTTACGACTTAGTCCCAATCACGGAGTTCATCTTCGGCGCTTAGTTCCAAATGGTTACGTTGGC
>JAVBQW010000002.1:0-41563 GCA_031548665.1 Thermoguttaceae bacterium | reverse complement strand
TCCCTCGTACAGCATCTTGAGCGGATGTCCCTTGACTTCGTCGAGCTTTTGGACGATCTCGTTGGCGACTTTTTCCCGGAACCCGTAATCGAGAACGAGCGACTTGATCGTCTCGCTCCGGGACGCCGAACGTCCGTCGTTCAAACGGTATTTTCCGGCCGCCGTTTTCAAGCCCTTCAGAACCTTGGAGTTTTCGCGGATCATCCTGTCGATGTCGGCTTCCGTCGCCAGGACGATCTGCGTCGACCGCTCCCAGCCGAGTTCGATGAACTTGAATTCCTTCGGGGCGTAAAGCCGGTCGCCGGAACGCCGGAACTTCTTGCCGCCGACTTCCCGCCGCGTGATCAGGAACCGGGGACCGTCGACGTCGTGACGGCCGATCCCGTCGTACGGATCGGCTTTGGACATGATGGTGCGTATCGTGTAATCCGTGAGGAACGGCATCGGACCTTTCCGGTTCCCCATCGACAGGCGATCGATCTCGTCGTCCCGGTGTGGATAATAAGGCGATTCGTTAAGCGCATAAACGCCGATGGACGAAGCACCGGACGTTTGATTAATGTTGATCGGGAGCGTCCCCGTTCCGTCGCGACTGACGAGAACGACGTTGTGATAATTGTTCTCGTTGAGGCTGCCGCTCGTCCGGAAGTTATCGGCGGGGAGGCGGTCGTACCAATCTTCGTTGAACGGCTCGGCAATCGCCTTGACGGCCCAAGTCTTCGTCCGGACGAACTCCTTCCGCTTCCAATCGACGACGAGACAGCGGGACAGGCTCTTCTGTTCGCCGATGGGGCCGATGACAACGAGACATTCGCGGAGCTGGCCGTTCGCCATGAGGACTTTGTAGACGCCCGTCCTGTCGGGAGAGCGGAACGCGACGTTCGTATCCTTGACGACGGCGACCTCGGCGTCGGAACGATTGTCGATGACGACGGGCTCGTCGGCCAGAAGATTGTGGAGTTGGTTGTCGTCGAGGAAACGGGAAGCCGATTCAGCGTCGTCGTCGGTATTGAGGATGACCTTGACTTGGGTACTCGTCATACTCTTGTCGCCGTCGCGGGAGTAGGACACGCGACTGACTTCGTACGATTCGGCACGTTTCTCGTGGGACGACGCCAGGCGGTCGTAGACCCGTTGGAAAAAGTCGGAACCGTAGAAATCGTCCATCGCCGTCTTGAGCGTCGGGTATTGGACGACGGCGTGGGCGAGTTTGGCGAAAAGATGCGGCCGGACGGAGCAGTGTCGTTCGAGGTCGCAAAGATCGTCACCGGCGATCAAACGCGGATCGTCGAAACCGATGGCGGCGATTTTCGAAAACGCCTTGACGCCTTGAGCGAGCCACGGCGGGAGAGCGTCGAGCGCCGACGCCAACTTGCTCGTAATCGGCGGTTGCGTCAGTTGACGCATGTCGGGGTAGCGGGTGCCGAGTGTCCCGAGATCGACTTTGTCCGACTGGCCGATGGCGTCCGGTTGGCCTTTGAGGACCTCGTTGATCCAGTTCTCTTTAAGCGGGCGGAACTGGTCCTTGTTGTACAGGTACATCAACTCCTGGCCTTTGAGCTCGCCGTTCTGGAAAAACGTCGGAACATAGATCCATTCGGGACCGGCCTTGAAGCCGAAGATGCCGACGGCCTTCGTGTTGTCGTCCGTCTTGTCAAGAACGCGGAAACCGACGAAGTAGTCGAACAATTTCGGGGCTTTGTCCTTGAGATAAAGCATCGACAACTGCGCGAGGGCGGTTTCGAATTCCGTTTCCGTCGCGTCGCCCATTCCGGCGGCAAAGCCGCCCTTGGGGTCGATTGCGACGGAGAATGATAGTGATACGGAATCGTCCGCTAAAGGAGAGCCGTGTCGGCGTAGCCGCGACAGCGTCGTGGCGAAGTCGACACGGCATCGGCTTTACCGGGCGATTCCGGTTACCGCCGATAGAACATTGTCAAGAGAGAAATTATCTTCCAAGGATTGCGGAATCGTTTTGATTCATTTTATCCGATTTGTCCGAAGAACTCGACGGGATCCACTTTCGAGTCGATCGCGAGTTCGTCTTGTGTTGTGTGCCGAATTTCCCTATACTTCCGCGATTTTTCGTTCAATCGATCCTTCCGGGAGTATTCAATGGTACGTCATTTATTCATTCTCGCCTTCGTTTTCATTGCTTCGTTCGTTCACGCTGCCGGGCCGTTCGCGGTCCATTTCATCGACGTCGGCCAAGGGGATTCGATCTTCCTTCAGTCGCCGGAGGGCAAAACCATGCTCATCGACGGCGGCGAAAACAACGGCATGGCCGAAAAATATCTGGCGTCGCTCGGAGTCGAGAGCATCGACATTTTGGTCGCGACGCATCCGCATCTCGACCACATCGGCGGCCTGCCGAAGATCGTCAAACGCTTCGATATCCGTCAAATCGTCATGCCGCGAGTTACCGAAGCCTCGACCGTCACGTACACGCAGTTGCTGGAAGCGATCAAGGCGAAGGGACTGCGGATCACCGAAGGCAAAGCGGGCCTGGCACTCGACTTCGGGCCGTCCGTCACGGTCGAATGTCTCGCTCCCAACGGCACGCAATACAAAGACCTGAACGATTATTCGGTGGTCCTGAAGATGAGCTGCGGCGACATGACTTTCCTGTTCACGGGCGACGCGACGACGGTTTCCGAGAAGGAAATGCTGCAATTTCACGCCGACAAATTGAAGACGACGATTTTGAAAGTCGGCCATCACGGTTCGTCCGGTTCGTCCTCGGCGGCGTTCATCAAAACGGTCGATCCTCGCGTCGCCGTGTTTTGCTGCGGCAAAGGGAACGATTACGGGCATCCGACGCAAACCATCTGGAACCGTGTTTCCGGCTCTTATCTGTTCCGCACGGACGAACAGGGAACGGTCATTTTGACGACGGACGGAAAGCAGCTTGCCGCTTACGGAGCGCCCGTCGACGGCCGGTTCCCGATCTTGGCGGCGTATCAGGCAGCGGCCCCGGTCGTCGCGGCGGCTCAACCGGCTGTTGCCGCTCAAGCGCAACCGGCGGCCGCAGCGGAGTACGCTCAACCGGTCGGCGACATCGTTTACGTCACGAAATCCGGCACGAAATACCACCAAGCCGGTTGCAGAAGTCTGACCACGCCGATCCCGATGGCACGGGCCGAGGCTGTTTTAAAGTACACACCTTGTGCCATCTGCAAACCGTAATTCTCCCGATCATCGCCCATGAAAACCAGCATCGACCGTTTTGAAGGGAGTTTCGCCGTCTGTGAAAACGCGGACGGAACGTCCATGAACATCGAAAGAAGCCGCTTGCCGAAAGGCGCCAAGCCGGGAGACGTCCTCTCGATCGTGGGAGACACGATCGGCATCGATGCCGAGGAAACCGAAGCCCGGAAGAAAAAGATCGCCGCGTTGGTCAACGACCTGTTCGATTGACGCCTTGCGATCTGGCGATTCTGCCTGCATCATCGACGAATGAGTGAGAACGTCGCCTCTGGAAGGCCGATCTCATCAAACGTCGGTAGTGAAGCCGTGACCAGTGTGGAACAACCGACCAGAAAGGATACCATTTCGAGTTCCGCATATTTTCAGAGTGACGGTTGCCGAGCGCGGTCTGATTCCGCTATAATCCCACCATGGCGAAACCGGATTTCGAAAAACTTTTTCCCGACGATCACAAGCGGGTCGGCACCACGTCGACGAGTTTGATCGTCCGTCTCAAGTCGAAAGACCGCGATGAGGATGCTTGGAAACGGTTGCAAAATCTCTACGGCCGGCTCGTTCTCGATTGGTGCAAGCGTCGAAACGTGCCGAAAAACGACCGGATCGACGTCATGCAGGACATTTTCGTTGCGGTGACGAGGGGCATGCCCAACTTCCAATGGGGCGGACCGGGACAAACGTTCCGCGGTTGGCTCAAGGCGATCGCTCATACGAAGATTGCCGATAAATACAACGACAACAAGAACTTGCCGCAACTCTTTTCCGACACGCATTTGGAAGACCTGCTCGCCGGACTTGCCGTTTCCGGTGTCGAAGAAACCGAAGAAGAAGCCGAAACGGACCGCGTCCAACTGCTGCGGCAGGCTATGAAGATCATCCGTAACGATTTCCAACCGCAGACGTGGGAGGCGTTCGAACTCACCGCACTTAAAAATATGGACTCGACGGAAGTCGCTGCGAAACTCGGCACGACGGCCGCCAATGTCCGACGGGCCAAGAAGCGAATCCTCGACCGGTTGCGGGAGTTCGAGGAACTATTGCGGTAAATTGTTCTGATCGCCACGCCCCAGCCAAACAAAGAACTACAGCTCTCGTCTGGAATTTTCAACCTGATTGGGTCTATCACGGTGAGAACAATAACGATCCGCAAACTGAGAAGCGAATTTGTCCAACAGTTTATCGCTAATGCCGTTGACTCCGCGTCTACACTCGTACATGTATTTGAATATTTTAAAAACATCTGTAAAAGATGTACGTCGAACGCCACCGTTCCTCCACATCTCATACATAACGCATGAATAAATCTCTTGAAAATTCTCGTCGCTCTTGATTTCTTTTTTGTCCTCTTCGGTTAAATCGTAATCGTTAATGAGCTCGTCAAGCGTGGGCGTACGAGTTGAAGAAGTTGAGACGGCGAGGCCTGAAAACTCACGCACCAATCCTCGTGTCGTCCAAATGATGAACCCAAGAATGAGAAGCGGAATACAGATAAAAAACCATGCGGCAAAAACCACACTCAACAGAAAATCAAGCATTGCATTACCATTCATATTTTGTCTGCCGTTTCATTGACCGCAACAGTTACGGAGCATAATCGAATTTCAACCGTATTGCCATGGAATCGAACCGTTTTTCAAAACGTCGTAACATTGACGCACTCCCTTCATCTATTTCTGTTCCGCTTCCCGAAACAATTCAAGTGCCGGTTCGTATCCCTGTTGCGCTGCCATCCGCAACCATTTCAGGGCTTCTTCTTCATTTTTAGGGAGGCCGTCGCCATTATAATGACAAATTCCAAGATTGTACTGTGCCCCGGCATAGCCTTGTTCGGCTGACTGGCGGTACAATTCGACGGCTTTCGCCAAATCCTTGGAAACACCGACGCCATTGAAATAGCATTCGCCGAGGATGCACCGTGCCTGTGCGTTCTCTTTGGCAATGGATTTTCGCAACCATTGAATTCCCGCCTGTTCGTCTTTCGGAACGCCAATCCCATTGAGATAATACAAGCCGAGGTTGGTTTGCGCTCTGTCGAGTCCCTGCTCTGCCGCTTTTGTCATCCACCTGGCGGCTTCCGCATCGTCTTGGGGAACCCCGCCTCCGTTGCGATAACATACGCCGAGTTCGTATTGCCCTGCCGCATTCCCTTGATCGGCTGATTTACGGAACCACTTTGCCGCCTCGGAATAATCATGAGCAACGCCGTTGCCGTACACGTAACACAGAGCGAGGAGAATTTGCGCCTCGGCGTCGCCTTGTTCGGCAGCACCGCGACGTTGTTTGTAAATCTCCTCCCATTCTCGCTTTGTATCAAAACGTAACTTTCGTCCCAACTCATGGTCGAACGAAAATTGCGTACAGTCCGGGCTGACGTAAATGGTATCTCGTTCGGAATCGTAGTAACTGGTCTTATTAGAATCAAGCGGTCTGACGGTGGGATAAGAAATACGAGTCCATTGTTCATTCCAGTGCATGATGTCGAAGCCGGCAAGAATTTCACTGCGGCTGACACGAGGTAATCGACCGGGCGAAGAATCGGAGCCTCCGCCTGTCCCCGGCAAGTCGATATTCAAAGGTTTATCGTTCCTTATATGGGTGCTACCGTAATTAGCTTGCGTTTTCAATTGGCGGTACTCTTCCGAGTTGTCCAATTCAAGTTTATGAAGCAGAAAAACCGCTCCGGCGTGACCGCCTTGCATTGCCATCCAGTATAATCGAATGGCTTCATCTTCGTTCCGGGGAACGCCTGTCCCGAGGAAATAGCATAAACCGAGTTGGTACAATGCGTCAACCTGTCCCTGCTCGGCAGCGATTTGAAGCCACTTTACGGCTTCCTCGTCATTTTTTACAACTCCTCTCCCATAATAGTAACAACAGCCAAGATCGTTCTGTGCATTGATGTCTCCTTGCTCTATCCTCTTGTGAATTTCCTCGATGGCGTCAGGATTTAATAGGGACTGACGAAGGCAAACGGCACCGATGAAAATCGCCGAAAACACTATTGTTGCCAGCATTCCTGCGGCAAAACTCGGAGATTCACGTTTTGTATCGATTTCCGTTGCATATGATTGGGAAGAATCACTTGTAACGGGTGCCTCCAGTAAAGTGACAGCCCCGTTTTTGAGAGAGCGGTAAAAGGCGATAAAGACAAATATGTTGATCAGAGCAGTCAAGGTGGCGATCAAGTTAACGATACTTATTATTCCGAGAATTGCAATAGAAGTCTCATCGAAAGAGAGAGTCGGTTTGTTGACCAGAGCATCCAATCTTGAAAAGTTGCTGACGAGAGCCGGATAGCCGATTAGCGAAAGAATACAATACCACCAGCCTAGATTATCTTTGACATGGAAAGAAATTCCGCGTTGTCGACACGTTTTATTCATATCTCTGCCCAAACCGTTATACGCAACGAACATCCAGTAATAGTTGAAAATTGGGACAAAACAAAAGCCGACGGCCTTGGCCGGTGTCGTTCGGGCTATGTCGCCGGGTATCAATTTCCAACAATGATAGAGTAGCAGATAATGAAAGACGGCCAGAAAGATCCCGGATAGGCAACAGACGATAGCGGCCAGATAAAAGACACCGGACGAGGGATCCAAGAGTCCCAACTGCAATACCCACATTACGGGAAGAAATATCACAAGACTGGTCGCCCATCGTGTAAAATAGCGATTGAGTGTCTCGGCAGTGATCGTTGACTCGCCTGAGGTTGATGGCAGAGTATCGGCAGCCTTCCGCTTCATCACTGCAAACAGTAGGATGATTCCGATACAAGTTCCGACGAGCCACCAGGGAAAGTTACCCGGCAACTTGTTTGCCTGCCACAGGTCTATACCGCAATGCTCCAAACCGAACAGTAAAAGCGTGAGAGTCACCGCCAGCACGGGCAACGCGACGATGACCAAAACGATTATCTTTGCAATCTTTTTCATGGGACGGTTTCTCGTTTCTTGAAATTGATCTTTATTCCGTTCCTTTGGGCTTCTCCGACAAGGGGACAACGATCGTTTTCATCGGAATTGTCTCGGGTTCATCGGAATTGTCTCGGGAGCAATTTTCCGTAAAGGCGACGACACCAGCGATCAGCACGAGAATGATCTTCACAGAACAAGGAAGTCGTTTGCAGATCATATCGATAAACATCGCGACATGTTGTATGACCAGAAAAATGCCGTACACTATCTCCCCTATAAGGATATACCGGTCCGGTGTGACTCGAAAAATCGTGATTCGCTTCGCTCAGCGACTTTCGGTGTTCTTTTGCAGTTCTTCCGCCTTGGTGGTGTCGGCGGCGGCTTTTTCCGTTTCGCCAAGTGCATTGTATGCGTCCGCTCTGGCTCGGCGGGCCGTAATCGTGATCAGCGGTTCGACGGGAGGAGAGGAATCAAGGAAACGCGTCAAATCATCAACCGCAAGCTTCGGTTTGTTGTACTGGAGATACGCGAATCCACGAAACAAATGCGAGAGCATCTGGTTCGGGTCAAGACGAATAGCATCCGAAAAACAAAGAGCGGCTTCTGGAAAATCGTTTTGCTGCGATAATATCAGACCTTTGACGTGATAGGCAATAGACAAATTCGGATCGCACTCGATCGCCTTGTTCACGTCAATCGTGGCATCGTCATATCGTTTCATATATGTTTTCACCATCCCGCGATTGTTGTAGGCGAGGGCCATCGTCGGATCGAGTCGAATCGCTTCATTCAGATCAACGATTGCTTCCGGGAACTTTTTGAGGTTGAATTTGAGCAGTCCTCGATTATTGAACGGCGCTGCATAATTCGGATCAAGTTCGATCGCCCGATCGAAATCGGCCATCGCCTTGTCTTGTTCGCCTCGTTCGGCGTAAAGTTGACCGCGACTGACATAGGGCTCCGGCCTCGTCGGATCGTAAAAGATCGATTCGTTGAAATCCTTGGTCGCCGCTTCATAATCCCCTCTCGACACATGAATCATCCCCCGATTGGCAAAGCCTTCAGCGAAAGTCGGTCGAATTCTCAACGCGGTTTCAACGTCCTCCATTGCCAGATCGAGTTGCCCGAGACGTCGGCGGAGTTCCGCTCGATTACTGAGCGATATTGTATCGGTCGGATTCAATCGGATGGCGGTATCGTAATCCGCCAACGCTTTTTCCATTTCGCCGAGATGGACATAATCACCTCCCCGATAAGTGTACGAATGTGCGCGATTGGGGGCAAGTCGAATGGCTTCCGTGTGGTCCCTGATGGCAGCGGCATCGTCCATCGACAATTCATGGGCTTCGGCTCGTTTGACATAGGCGTCGATGTACGTCGGACGGCGACGAATTGCTTCCGATAATTCCCGAATCGCACCGGGATAGTCCTTGCGTTCCAATTGCTGAACACCGCTGATGTAAAACGGCTCGGCACCGTCGTCGCGACGGGCGAGGAAGAACGTCGTCAGGACGAGTATTGAAACCAAAAGAACGGTGAGGACGGCATTGCGGACGATGTGCCGTCGGGGAGCGAGAGCCGTTGCGACGTCTGCGGCCGACGTGTAACGATTGGCAGGGCTCTTGGCGACCATTTTTCGCAACACGGCGTTAAGATGCTTCGGCAACGGCAACTTGGGAAGGTCGTCGCGGACGTGTCCGGCGAGCTTTTCCGGGAGCGTGACGTAGCGGTCGCCGCCGAACGGTGCTTCGCCCGACAGGAGATAATGGAACGTGCAACCGAGCGAATAAACGTCGCTTTGATGGTCGACCTTGAGACCGAGAGCCTGTTCTGGTGACAAAAAATCGGGACTGCCGAGGATGTGGCCGGTTTCCGTTTTCGTGGCGTCGGCGTCCTTGGCAAGCAGTTGAGCGGGAATCTCTTCGTCGTGCCGAAGCGTCGCCAGGCCGAGATCGAGGATTTTGATGGTGTTATCGTCCGTTAAAAAAAGATTCGACGGCTTGATGTCTCGATGAACGATTCCGGCATCGTGAGCGTGTTGCAGACCGAGAGCGGCTTGACGAATATATTCGCAGGCCGTTCGATCGGGCAGTTTGCCGTGTTGTTTGACGTACTCGCCGAGATCGACGCCGTGCAAATATTCCATGACGAGAAACGGATTTTCGTCGACAAATCCGGCATCGAACGCCTGGACGATGTTTGGATGTTGAAGTTTCCCGGCGGCTTGAACTTCGCGTTGAAACCGGGCCTTGGCGGCGGGATCGAGGGCTCGGGATTCCTTGACGACCTTGATGGCGACGTCGCGTTCGAGATGCGGATGCACGGCATGCAGCACGGTCCCCATGCCGCCCTGTCCGAGTTGGCCGAGAATCTTGTACTGGCCAATATGGTCGGGAATCTTTTCGTCCATCGATTCATCGGCAGCGTCGGAACTCACGATTTTCCGCAATCGTTGCTGCAAGGGATCGTCGGAGCTCCGTTCCATCCGTTCGACTTCGGCGCGGCAGACTTCGCAATCGGTAAGATGCCGTTCGATCCGTTCCATCTCCGTGTCGTCGAGCAACAAGTCGGCGAACGAACGGAGTGTCGGTAGTGAAGGGCATTGTTCTGGCATGTTGACGATTATAGTCCATTATCTACTCACTTGCGACTGCTACCACCTCCGAATTTTTGGAACCTAGATGGAGATGACTCAGAGGGGGGTGGATTCGAGTAATTTTTGATATTCCCGGAATCGTTTTTACTCGACAGTCGCAAGTCGTTTTTCTCCAAGACCTGTTCCAACAAATCACGGCGATCATGAATCAGGAACTGAATGAATTCTTCCCGCTGATCAGGTGGCAGATTATTAAACTGTTCCGTCAGAGTATTTTGGTGGTTCGACGACTGTTCATCATTTGAGGCTTGATGCGGATTTCCAGAATTCTTTGTATCCGTCTGCCCGGAATCTTCTATACTTCCATCCGTCGTTCGTAGTATCGATACTGGCGGTTTATTGAGTAAATCCTGTATTTGTGGCCAAGCAATACTCAGCAACGCGACAAAAAACACAGTTACCGACACGAGAAACATTGTAGGAATCCTCCGCCCTCGGATAGGTCGATGATCAACGGGAACGTTTGGTTCTGGATTCTCACGCAAGATCGGTTTTGGAAACTCCGGTTCCTGCAATATCGCCGCCGATTTCGTCGGGAATTCAATGGAAAACCGGCTTCCGGATGCCAGGCGTTCGAATCGGGCGTGGCAACGTAAATCGGAAGGAGCGTTGGCGAACAGAGCGGCAAGGTCGGATTCGGCACTGAAGTCCGTCAATGTCAAGGAACGAGCTTCCATCAATCGAGCCAACTTGACCGGATCGACGCTAACGGTGAAACCGTCCCACGATTCTGACAACTGTTGTGGTTGCGGAACGGGACATGCCGTCGGAGCCGCCGCTTGAACGGATAGAAACACCGGGCAATCGAACAAGGCCGTCAGGTCGATGCGTTCGGCTTCCGTTGAATGGATCCATGCCGTCACGATAACGGAGCGTTCCGGCCGCCCACGCAGATCGTAACCACCGTTCAGGAAACGATAAACCACCGTCCACGTTCCGTCGAGCCGCACCATACCACCCCAGAGGTCCGTCGGCTTCAACGAGTTCGGCGACTCCGGTCGATGACGGCAAGCAATTTCGTAGTAAAATACTTCCCGTACATTCTGCGGCAATTCCGGTGGGAACCATGTCCAGTAACCGGAAAGACCGGAAAACGCCGGATCGTAGAGGGCGTAATTGATTTGCAGCATTTGTCAGAAAACTAAGGGATAGATGTGACGGTACTACTTTTAAGTTCATATTTTTTCGGACATAACGACAGGTTTGTGTGTAATCGCACCGTTTTTGTTTGTCCACGATTAAAAAATTCTTCTTTATAACTTTCTCCAATGTTTTTATCGCCGTATTTCACGACATGAGTAATACCGATGAGACCTGCGGCACCATCGTTTCGGATTGCCACCTCCACATACGCCCTGTGTGCCCAACAATCAAACATGCCTCCATCGCAGTTCTGTCCCCACTTACCTTCAACGTATATAGGTTTCGGTTTCGCCGCCTCAGCCGCGCGTCGCTCAGCCTCAATCCTGGCTTTCTCGGCTTCCTGTCGTTGTCGTTCGGCCTCTTGCTGTTGCCGTTCTGCTTCCAAGCGTTGACGCTCTTTTTCCGCTGCATCGGCGTCCGCAGCTGCTTTGTCTTTTGCGGCGTTATCTTGCCATGCTTTCACAGCGCCACTTAGTGTATAGCAGAAAAATAGTCCGGCGATAACCAAAAGTAAAGCTAAAATACCTTTTTTTAATTGTTTCCATTCCTCGGCTGTATTTATCTCCCGTTCGATTTCTGATTGAGCGTAAAGGTCGGCTAAAATCTGATTTTTCATCCACTCCATGAGTGGCTCCAAGCCGGACGACTCGAACCCTTCGGCGGGGACGCGGTAAGGCTTTCCGTCCTGGTCGACGACGATTCTTGTTTCACTGACAGCGGCAACGGGAAACAACGCCGGAGCTTTTCCCTTGTAATGGGCTCCGTATATATAAGGAAACTCGGACCGGAGCAAATTTTCCAGACTGCCGTATTTTGAAATCGTTTGCTCATACTGGTCGCATTGAGAAAACACAAACGCTATTTTTTTCGGATGATCGCTTTTCGTTAATAAATCGAGGGCTGCCTTGAGAGCCGCCTGGTTTTCCACTCTGCGCATATCGTCCGCTTCGCCGACGAAGTCTTTCAAATTGATCAGGATAATCAAGATCGTCGACTCGCGACAATATGTAACGAGTTCTTGTAACTGAGTCGGTAGCGATTCGTCCGAATGGCGATCCTCAGCGAAAAGCAGTCGCATGTCCTGGCCTGCCGCGTCGACCAAACGGACAGGGGAGCGGTATTTGTGATCGATACTGAGTTCCCATTCGAGTTTGAACAATTCACCCGGCGGTGTCGACGGTGGCCATTGACCATTCTGTAACTGCCGCCAAACACCTTCGACGTACTTTATCGTTTTGGAATTAAGCGGATCGAGAAACAAACCTTGATCCGCCATCGTACTCAGACGTTTCGCCAAGACTGTCGTCAGCACGGTTTTTCCCGAGCCTTCCATTCCGATCATCGCGATTTGTGGTTGTTTGGCCGCTTCGCTACTTGTCATTGTTTTTCTCCAGAACAGTCGTAAGTTGTTGTTTGAATTCGTTTTGTCGGTGCTGGCCGGTCCAACGGTCCCAACTGTCGGGACGCCACCACACTTTCAAGGTTTCGTGATCGGTTCGGTATTCCGTAAGCCAATACGTCAAATCACCCGCCAACGCGAGAATCGAATTTTGAATCGACTCGAATCGACCGCCGATGCCCGCGAGTTCCTGGACACGGTCTTCGATCGCCTTGATTCCCGCTTCGGAGAGTGCCGCGTCGTCACCCGCCTTGCGAGCCTTCAACCCACGAAGTCCCGAGGCAAAGTGGAATCGGGGCAGACGATGGAACGACTGCGAAAACCGATGTCGGAAACGATCGCAGTCCGTCGGTTCCCAATCGTCGCAGCCCGTTACGATCACGTCGTCGCAAACCTGGCCGAACATGTTGTCGTGAAAGTCCTTCTCGCGCTTGCCGATTCCCTGTTCCGCGAGAACGACCCAGAAAACCTGCGACACAGAATCGACGAGATATTTTCGCAACGAGTCCTCATGCGAACCCTCCGCACCTCCGGTTTGCGCGGCACCGAATCCCGGGGTGTCGGCGATAATCAGACCGTGCTTCAAAAGCGGGAGCGGAGCCTGAACGACAACTCGTTGAATGCTTCGACTTCGTTCCGCTCCGCTGTCGTCGGCCAACGCCGATAATCGTTCATGAACCTTTTCGACATTCGGACAACTCCAGGTCGGACGGGTCATGCTCCGATAATGGTACGCCGTGACCGCCAACGAATCACCGTAGGTAAATTCGATCGGCGCCGCTGTGCAGGGACCGTTGCGACGCGGAGCAAGTTCCTCACCGAACAGAGCATTCAAGAGCGTCGACTTGCCGACGTTCGTCAATCCGACCACGGCGACGACATATTGTTTCGACGCCGCGAGGACACGACGCCGTAAGGCCAGGAGCATTTCTTTCGCTTCGTGATACACCGCCCTGACTTCCGGCACACGCTGATACTCCATACTTTCGACGAGCAGCATGAGCAATTCATCCAAAATCGGTCGAAGATCTTCCGAACGGTTCATTGGACGCTTCCCTCCATCGGATTGTTAAACCAGCGAACCGAATCGGAGATCAACGATCGAAGCGTTTCCCCTTGCCGTTGGATCGTTGCCAACTCCGTCGGATTCGGCCTGTTGTCCCTTGCCGTGGTGAGCGAACGTTCCAAGTCGTCGATCTGTTGATCGAGCCTGTTACGGAAACCGTCGAGGATTGACTTGCCCATCTCGCGCAACGCCGGAACCCGTTCCTCGCGGAGCCGTTTGAAGACTTCCCGGACCTGGTCCTGTGCCGCCGATTCGAGTTTGTCTTTCTGTTTCAGTTTCGATAATCGCCAGGCGAACGGCACGGCAAGAACACCGACTCCCGCCAACGTCCAACCGATCGGGAACGCCAGAGCGACCCAGAGCGGCGTTGCGACCAGGGCCGGTGTCGATGCGGAAGCCGCCGTTGCCGCCGCTCCCGCTGCCGTTGCTGCCGCTCCCGCCGCCGCCGTCGCCGAACTTGCCGCTGCGGTCAGTCCCGCCGCTCCAGCTGCTCCCGATGCTCCCGTCCCTGCCGCCGCCACTCCGGCTGCCGTTCCCATGCCTCCCAACCCGAGAAAGAAATCACCGATCGCTCCAATCGCGGGAAGCATTCCGGTAAGCATACTCGTTGTTCCCGCTGCGCCGGCTCCTGCCGTTGCCGCTGAAGCCGCCGTTGCCGCGGATGCCGAAGCAGCGGCAGCCGCGTGAGATGCCGCCAGCGCAGCCGCCGCGTTCGAAGCCGCAATCGTCGTTGCCGCCACATTTGCAGCGGCAATGGAAGCCGCCGCTGTTCCTCCGACCGTTGCCAAACCGATTCCTCCCGCTGCCGAAGCGACACCGGCCAAGGTTCCCGCCGCGAAAGTCATGTTTCCTTTAGCGTTGACGGCGATTTTTCCCGTTTCATCCAACGCAACGATCGGATAGGCCGCGTCCAAGTCCGAGCAGGCGGTTCGTGTCGTCGACTCGAATTCGTTCGATAACGGTGCCAACGATTCTTCCAACGATTGATTCAAAATCGTCGGCAGCGACTTGGCCAATGCTCCGACGCCGAACGAAGATGTTTTCGAAATCTTTTCCGAGACATCGCCGAGGACATGACTCTGGGCGGTCGATAGTCTGCCACTGAAATCATTGACGGCGGTCGTCCATTTTCGATCAAATTCTCGTTCGTTAAACTTCCGGTCGTTTTCGAGCGATTGCTTGCGTTGCCGTAACGCCGTTACCTCGGTGTCCAGTTCGGCGGTCGTTTTTCCGGCAGAGGAAACGGCGATTTCAACGGCACGGAGTTCCGATTCGACGATCGTACAGACGCGACTGATAAAACGGTTGCGCAGGAGTTGACCTTTGCCGACGGCGAGGAATTGACCGATTTCGTCGAGAAGTTCCGGTACGCCGCTCCCCGATTTTCCTTGATACGCCTGCTTTGCGCTGATCCGATGGAACGACTCGATCGAAATACCGTTCTGGGAAAGAAGGAGTTGGTTGTGTTTGACAGCGGCTTCGATGTCGGCTTCATCCGACTCGTCGACTTTGTTCATGACGAAGAAAATCTTGCGGATGTCGGCGTTTTTCACTTTTTTCAGAAGATCGATTTCATCCTGATCCAACGGCATCCGGGCGGTAACGAGAAAGATCACGGCATCGGCTTGCGGAATGAACGCATGGAGAAGGGCGTCATGATGTTCATGGATCGATCCCGCCCCCGGCGTGTCGACCAGTTCGACTTGGGATTGCAGTTCCTTGAACGGTCCTTCGACTTCGACGACGGCGACTTCTTTCTTGTTTTCCGGATTGAACTCTTCGGTGACGAACTCCCGGATTTTCGAATACGGAACCGTTTCACGTCGATTGTCACGAAAAAGAACGGTCGCCTGTTCCTGGGAACCGTGGCGAAACCGGGTGATGGCGTTGGACGCCGGCATTTTGTCGATCGGGGCGAGTTGGTCGTCCTGGCGACCGAGCAAAGAGTTGATCAACGTCGATTTTCCCCGTTTGACTTTACCAAGCACGGCAAGCGTGAAGACGTTCGATTGGAGGCCGGTCTTCGCCTCGTCGATTTGTCGGGCGAGATCGTCCCGTTTTCGTTCACGCATTACTTCCGCAAGTCGGTCGGCCCATTGAAAGAGATCGGTAAAACCTTGGATGCTCATGGTTCTGTTCCTTTCGTGCTCTAAAAATATGGATGGAGAGAGTCTGCTCTATATGGTAATACCGCTGGCCTGTGACTGGAAAAAAACCGGGACGAATTTCGGCGATTCGTTGGACGCGAGACCGGCAGCGGACCGATGAAATTCCAACCGGACGAACCAGCAGTGGAAAAAGAAAGGAGCGCTCGGCACGGACTTGCTCCACCGACCCGGCCAAGGGTCAACACAACGCAAGCACCGACCGGCGCTCCCTTTTCAAGAGCGGGTCTGGGCGTTGTCGTTGTGTCTCGGGAAATTTGGCCGTTCGGTGGAGACAGCGATAACGAATCGAACTGATTGTCAGGACATATTCTATTCATTTTCGTCAAATTCCGCAACAGGCGGGCAAAGTTTTATTCATGAAAACAGGCTGTTTCCTCCCCTATAAGGGATAACCGCCAGAGTGTGACTCGAAAAATTCGAAAAAGTCATATCTTCCAACAGGACAGCGGTTTACGCATTGTCTTTTCGGTATTCTTCCAGTTCCTCGACGGAACAGACGGCGAGATCGAGCAGGCCGTGAAGGTGTGCGAGCATATCGACGACGGCGGACGGAAACCCGAGATCGCCACGGGCCATGGGAACCGCTTTAACGGCATCCTTGACGGCGGCATCGGCGTCGGAAACGAGACGACGGAGTTCGTCGACGGAAAACGGCAGAGATTCGATCGGCATGGAAATGATTGACGTTGCGTCGCTCGATTCGATGCTCCTCTTTCTGTTTCGGAAGAAAGAGGAGCACCGAACCGAGTTGCTTCGCATCGCCCTAGCCGGGGCACCGCCCACAACACCGGCCGGGCTCCCCGTACGCACGGAGAGCGCCGACCAAATGTCAAGTGCGGTTCAAGGGCGAAACCCTCAACGGCTAGTTGATGCGAAGTGACAGTTTGACCAAAACTCTGTTATCGAAACAGTAGAACTGATTTTGGGAATCCTAGATTCCACTCTTGAATTTAGCAAAACGCAACGGCAATGTCAAGATTCCGACCTAAAAAAATCGTCCCTCCAAAAGGGACGACCCTGCCGGCGGCAGAACGGCTAGAGCGGTATCGTAACGATTCGAAATCGCGCAGATACCCCCACTTTCTGCCGAACGACAATTCGTCAACTGAACGGGAAAAACAGCATCACGACGATCAGGATGATGTCGAAAATGTAGCTCAGGAACAGTTTGCTAAGGTCCGGCCAGACAGCGCACGCCGCGACGTCGGCACCGGGAGCATCGGCCCGAGCGACACCGCAACAGAGCAACACGGCGACGAACAGCAGCAAAACAGTAATGATCTTCGCGGCGGTTCTTGTTCGGCCTCCGGCCTCATACATGATGATCAAACCCATCACGCCGATCAGACCGGCGAGAAAAACGTACCCACCCCAACCGCTTGAACGAGTCCATTTCTTTTCGGTTGGAATCGGAAGAGGTTCTTCTGCCGAGTCGACATTCCGGACGATGACTGGCGGCCCGGCGGCAACGGCAACCGCGCCGTCGATAAACGGTTCCGGATGCGTCGCGGCCGTGACGAGAACCGTTCCCGTCGTGATCGCGACCTTGTTTCGCCAGAAAAACGACGAGAAATCTTCGCCGACCTTGACGAGACTTTTCATTGCCGTGTCGACGACGCGCGGCACGGCGGAGCGGAGCGTCTGCAACCGGTTCGCCGCTTCCACGGAGTTGTTCCAACCGACGACGAACAATGCCGCCGCCAACAGTAACACGATTTTCTGCACAGGTCCTCCTTTCGAAAAAGTCATTAAACGCACGCAACGGAATGTTCGCACATTCCACAATTCCACGACGGACGGTAGTTGAACACGCCCCGATCCAATGATTCAAGATATTCCCGTACGATTCCGAAGAACCTTTTGAATTGGTCGTCGGTCCTCGGCGGGAAGCGATGGACGACGATCTTCGGCGTTTTCGTTTTCACGAGTTGCCGAATCTCCAACGCTATTTCCTCTCGACCGAATACCTCACGAATCAGGTAGGCGTAAGTCGTCAACTGGAGCTCATGTTGGAGTGAACAGTTCGACGAGACCGACGCCGCCGTCTTGAAGTCGACAATCACGAGACCGTTTTCTCCGTCGAGAATCAAGTCGACGATTCCCACCAACGGCAAACCAAGATCTTCGCCGGTCGACGGATCGATCAGCGGAACTTCGAAACGCTTTTCCACCGCAATCGGTTTTTCCTCGGTGACGTTGATCTCGGAAAGGTAGGTCCGCACCAGGTCGCCGACCTGATTCCGGGACTTTATCTCCGATTCGATGTCGTCGAAATAACAGGGTTCCGATTGCATTGTTCGGTTCCATGCCGCCTCGACAAAGACAGGGATGTCGTCTGCCGTCGCAAGGGTTTCGACGTCCAAACAACGATAAACGTGTTCCAGAACACCGTGAACGACCTTGCCGACGAACAGGCTCGGAGTCGACGGCGACTCGATGCCGTCAATATATCGTCGCCGAAATGCCAACGGGCACTTCATCCACAAATTGAGCCGCGACGGCGAAACGTAATTCCAGACTTGCGGCTCCGGCGTCTGTGATCCCCGCAGGAAATCAAGGAGAGAAAGCGTCGTCATGCCAGCCCTCCTTTATCTTTCGCGTCCTTGAGAGCGTCGATCAGCTTGCTCGCCTCCTGCGCCGCGAGCTGTGTCGAGGGTTTTCCGAACATCGCCTGACAATATTCGTCCAGTTTCCGCGAGGAAAGCCCCTTGATGCCTCGGCAAAGCTGTCCGATGAACTTCATCTGTTTCTCCGAAGCGGGAAACCGGTTGTCGTTGCGCTCCGGCGGAGGCGAGTTGCGATATTCCGTTTTCGGCGACGGTGTGGGACGGGTGTCCTGCTTCGGTGCGGCGTGGTTTCGATGATTGGCGAGTTCATCTTCGACCGCCGAACGGCAGGCGGCGTAAGCCTCCCGAACGCGACGATGGAATTCTTCGGGATGGTCCAGAGCCGCGTTGTCAAGTTCGATTTCCACGTTGCAGGAGCCTCCCGCCGAGCCGTAATTTTCCAGGCCGATCTTCTTCGAGATGCCCACGTTGAGTTTGATACCCATGTTTTGGTTCTCCATTAAAAAGGGTTGATCCGCAGATGACGCAGATGATTTTGAACAATATCTGCGTCGATCTGCGAAATCTGTGGATGAAAAAGTTACACGTTCTGGAGTTCGCGCAACGAGGCGATCGTCGCTCGCATGAGCCGGTTCTGCTTCCGTTGCTGTTTCAGGTTCCGCACGAGCCGTCGCGTGATCCGCAACGTGTCGGCGAGCGTCTGGCACAAACCTTCGGAAGCCGCGATCACGTCCATCTGTTCGTTCGATTGTCGCAACGGTTCAATCGGTCGAACACATTTGGCAACAACGGTCGCGACGGGAGCATTGGTCTTCGTCTTGACCGCTTTCGACAAATTTGTCGAAAGCGTCGCCTTGACGTTCGACGACAACACCGTGAGCTTGTCCACTTCGACCTTCGGTTCGTCGCCCTCCAGCGGCATGACGATGAACGTTTTCCGTTCGCCGTAGCCGATGAGCGGTGTTCGATCCTTCGGATCGAAACCAATTCGCGCAACACCGAGGTTGAGGGCGTTCTTCAGGAATTTTCGGTTCACCGGCATCGTGACGTTCGAGCCGTCGTACCTGGACTTTTCCATGCGGAGTTCCGTCGCGGTCTGCTGAACCTGATCGTGTCCTCGCACGGCAACACCGTTGTTCAGATGAATGTAAATCGGCGACTCGCGATCCGCCTTTCCCGGCAGGTTGTCGAGCCGATCCGAAACGAACACCGTGTCGGTCGGATCGACATTGAGCCAAGTGAAGTGATCGATGTTTTTCGTGAACTGATCCAGTTGCGGAAATTTTCCGTCGATTTCCTTCAACCAGAGCGACACGTTGCCGACCTGAAAGAAAATCCAATGATCTTCGAAACCGACCTTGACGGTATCGCCAAGTTCACGGAGTTCCTTCGCGCCGAAGATTTTCGTCACGGGACACAGTACGTCGTTTTCCCACGAAAACGAAAATCCGTCCTGGATCAACGCCTGTCGTCCGTCGGTCGACACGATCTGGGCTTTCGAACCGCGAAGGCAGATGGAGCCCAGCGAATAACGGGTGTTTTCTGCGTCGACGCATTTCGCGGCGTCTTGTAACGCATCGAACAACGCGATCGAATGCGTAATCGTGTTGTCCTGTTTCGCAGGAGGTCGTTTGTCGGTCAATCCCAACGACGGCACGGACTTCTGTTGAGGGATGCCGTTGACGTTCCACGACAGAGAAACCGTTTTATCGTTCACGTCGAGGCCGATGTCGTCGTTCTTCTTCGTCGCGAATTCTTTCACAATCGTCCAAGGCAACGTGAACGGGTCCGTGGCGGACGGGCGGTTGACAGCATCGTTCGACGGAACAGTGAGCGTCAGCACGGCGGCATCGCAGAACGCCGCGAATTGCAGGCCGTCGGAACACGGAGCGAACGAAATCGTCGCTGGGAGTTCCGTCGGTTTGACGAGTTTTGATACGAGCCGCTCGAACCGATAAAGGTCGGAGCGGTTGAGGAAAGTTTTCATAGGTTGGTTCCTTTCGAAAAATTGTTGAAGAAAAATACGAGCCGGGACTTGTAGTCCCGACTCACTTGCGATAACTTACGGAGTAAGTTGGTCGTTGCTGAAATCGCTTTCGCTCAACATCATGTTGAGGTATTCAAGTTCAGCGTCGATCGCTTCACGCCGTTTGTCGAACGGTCCCAACATCGGACCGTCAACGGGAGAAAGATCGGCGGTCCAACGGCCGTCGTCGGTCGGTTCAACATGGGACGCCCGGCGGATTTGCGGTCTGCCGAACGAACCGTAATCGAACGAATCCGAATAGATTCCGATGAACACGCCGGTCGGTTTAACGACGACCAGCGTAGCACGCTGGACCGCAGTTGGTGCTGCCGCACCGTTGCCGACGACCCGCTCCCGCTGGTCGCTAGTCCCGGTGAAAGGCATAAGGTTTTCCATGAAATCACCTCGCCCTTCTCAAAAGGTTACGGCGAGGCCGGTCGACCATCATGCCGTCGAGCGACGCTTGGACTCGGGTCAGTTCGCTGGCAACATGCTGCCGGAGCGATTCGCTGTTGCGCAGATCGTTCGCCGTCGTACCGCCGACGATCCGACGAACATCGGCGACCATCTTGTCGAGTTCGTCGGACGAGCCGATGTTGAGACGACGAAAACGTTCGAAAAACTCAACGAGATTCGTAACGACCGTATCCCGGAAAATTTTCGGTTTGCCGTCGTCGGTTCCCGACAAGCGTTCTGTCAGGTGTTCGACGAGCTTCGACAGTTCGCCGAGGAAAGATTCCTCCGCGAGCTTGACGGCTTCCTCGAACCGGTTGCGAACCCGATCGGCTTCCTGCCGGTACAGCGACGGCGACAACATGCGAAGATATTCCGGGGCTTCGACGTTCGGATGATCGACGGAAACTTCGAACAAGCCGACCATCGTCGCCGGATAGTCTTGATGGTTGTACAACCGCCCAAGTCGCTCCCGTGCCGCCGAACGAATTTCGTCGTAATGATTGTCGAGTTCCCGTTCGGCATCCCGCAGGTCGTCACGCAACAAATTCATCGCCGCCGTGAACGAATCGAGATCACGCCGTTTGATGAGGCGAATCCCCGGTTCGGGATACGGCAAAGAAGAATTCCGCCAAGTCGTCAGGATAGTGCCGCGAACTGCAACGAGTTTTTTCCATGCCGGATGCTGGGTATCGAGCAATTTTTTACCCATCGACACGAACTTGCTTTCCGCGTCGAACATGCCTGCCGCACGGTGTTTCTGCGAAGCGGTCACGGAACGGCGAGTGCCGAACCATTTCATCTGAAGACGCACGGTCGCCATCGACGCTTGAAGTTCCTCTCCGAACGAACGCGTCGTATTCGTCGGAGGTTCAAACAAAAGGGTGGACATAATCGATCCTCGTGTTGGGGTTGAAGTTGATTGTTTAGCCGGGAGTCACGGACACCGGTTACGATTATGATTGAGCGGTCCGCGCGGCGAGGTCGGCGAGTCGCCGGTCGCGCCGAGCCTGCCGCCACTGCCGCAGTCGTCGCAAGCGTTTCGATTCTTTGCGGTCGGGTTCAAACGTCGGGACGTGCAACTCGAAGCCGAGCCGTTCGATGGTTTCGCGGTCGTCGCCGGTTTTCGCGGCGAGGTTTTCATACAATTCACGATGAGACATTTTTTCCTCCATGGAGAAAAAGGTGAATGGAAACAAAAAAACGGGAACATGCTATTCCATCGCAGTTGGAGCTACCGCTCCGATGGAATAACACGTTCCCGTTGGTCACTGTATTGACTTACGGAAATGGACGCTGGAAATCAGGCAACCGCCGCCGAGGGTGGCGGGTCGTTGCGACGAATGTTCCGACGGGTGGATTGGCGGTACTGATACACGCCGGGACGAGCGGCGTCGAGACAACGGCCCGACGCCCAAGTTCGCAGAGCATGGATCGATTCCGCCGCCGTCGCCGCAACGGGAACCACGTTCAAAGCGGCTTCCGTGAGCGACACATCGAGCAGTTTCGACAGGCGGCAACAGGCTTTAATTTCAGCGCCGGTCCAATCGCTGTCGTCGGGCCGTTTGGGTTTTTCAATGCCGTACTGATGTTCGTAAATCATCCAAATCTGGTCACGAGCTGCCTTGTCCGGCAGATCGACGAAGAAAATTCCGTCGAATCGTTCGGCTCGGCAGAACTCCGGCGGGAGCTTCGAAATGTCGTTCGCCGTGCAAACAACAAAACTGTCACTTTCGCGATCGTTGAGCCATGTCAACAGGGTACCGACAATTCGTGCGGAAACCCCGCCGTCGTTGCCGTTGGTCGAAATCGCTTTTTCGATTTCGTCGATCATCACCACACAGGGGCTCATCGCGTCGATCTGCTTCAAGGCTTTGCGCAACGCCGACTCGGTCTGGCCGACGAGCGAACCCATCAAGGCGCCGATGTCGAGAACCAACGTCGGACGGTGGACGGAATACCCGAGCCGCTTCGCAAACGCCGATTTGCCCGATCCCGACACGCCGAGTAGCATCACTCCTTTGGCCTGTTCGCCGTGTCCACTTGTGGACAAAGCCCGGCTGCAAAACTTGGTGAGATTGTCGAGGCCGCCGAGACAGGGAATATCGCCGCGATAAAGCCGCAAGGCCGACGATTGTCGCAACATGTTCGATTTCAGCAACCAAATGGGCTCAGGAAGAAGCATGTCGTGTTCGATCATCGACAACGCAAACGCATTTTCGGCTTCAATTCTGGTCAACCCGGCGGCGGCATCCAGCACTCTGCGGGTGTTCGGTTCGTCGGGAAGCTCCCCGGCGATTTCTTCCGCGAGCTGACGCAGTTGCATGCGAGTCGGCAACTCATGTTCAACAATCGTGAAGAGTTTTTCCAGTTCCGGCGGAATTTGAATGACCGGAGCCAGGACAACGACGAACGCCCGACGGATTTTTCCTTGGGCGATCTGCCGTTCGAGAGCTTGAACGATGTCGATGGAACCGAGAAAGCGATGATAATTTCGCAGAACGAGCAGAATCGGCGTTTCGCCGTTGGCCAGGGAACCGAGCGCCTGTACCACGGTCAGCGGATCCATTTTCTGGATGCTGCCGTCATGTTGAAGTCCTTGCTCGATGTCCCAAACGGCGTACTTCCAATTTTCGTCGCGGCACATCGTGTCGATCTCCTTTACCGCCTCGTCCGGTTCGAACGTAGCAACCAAAATGCCTGAAAAACAAGCCGAAACGAATTTCACAAGCAATTCAGTCAAGTTGGTCATTGGCTGACCTCCATTTGTTGAAGGTTGTTGATGTCGGTAAAGAATTCCGGTTTGAACTGCTCCGCCGTTTTCCGACCGAGAGCTTGTTCGATAAACAATGAGGCGTCCTTGCAGGATTGCCCGTCGAACCCGTGGGTTTCGACTTTCGTTTTACCGTCCGGCGAGATGATGAGGATGATCGTTTTCATGCGACACCCCCGACGTTGACGGTCAACTTGACGGACCCGTCGCCGAGCGGCTGCTCGACGACACTGAAGCCCTTGCGTCGGGCTTCGAGTGTCGCCTTCTCGACACCGTACATCTGGACGAAACGGTGAAGATGTTTTTCGTCGCCCCACGCTCCGCCGAAATTGTCATACTTCAATTCGCCGGTGTCGAGAACGCAGACGACGGGGTACAACCAATCAGGGAGTTCGATGAGAACACCCTCGACTTCGGTTTCGAACAGCACGGCCCGACCTTGGACGGGCTCCTTCAGTCGCAATCGGCGTGCCGCCGACTTGATGGCTTCCAAGTCCTTGATTTCGACTTGGACGACAACGATATGAGACACATTCGCCTCCTTTGTAAATCGCTACAGATACGACTCCACGTGGAAACTGTTTCCACACGTAAATACGTTCATCATTAGATGCCGCGTTTTCAGACCGTATTTGATACAATCGTCAAATCCCTTACAGATATAACGTAACTATTTCTCCCGCGAGAAAATCTTCGACGAAGATGGGGAGAGCGTCGGTAAGAACGCCGTCAATGTCGATTATTTTTTACGATTCATGACGGCGTGAAAAACACCGCTGCGACGTTGTTGCACACTCGGTGGACTCAACGCCGATCAATGAATGAGAAAATTTTTTCGTGGCCCTGACCGCGTGCCACGAAAACAGCGCGTAGGGCGATCCACGAAACCCGCGAAAATCGACGGAGCTTTCCCCCCGAAAACTTCGACTTAGCTTTGATTACTCTTTTGATGGAAAGGACTTGCGACAATCGCTTCGAAAGAAATTCGCAGCTCAACGATGATCATATCGCAATAGTCTATTTCGGTGTAACGCCTTTTGGCCATTCAGTTTAGAAAGACGCTGTGGCCGGTGGAAGTTACTGTCCATCCAATAGATCGAAAACGCTTTCGACAATATTGTCGAAAGCGCTCGATCAATCAACACGGTGTAGGTGGGGAAGGATGTTCACCGTCATGGCCACGTAGTTTTTACTTGACGGCGATGGCCGGTTTCGGTAGCGGTTGCGTACAAACAGCAACGGAAAGCCCTCGACGGAGCAGCGTGTCCGACCGGAGTGTCGCATTTGTCGTTGATGACGGGCGAGGTGTTTTCTCCTTGAAAAACGGTTCACCGACTTGCACGAAGAGTTCCAGATTCGTGAAAGAGGCATACCATCCGCCCCGTTCTCCTTTACGTGTCAACAAACCGATGTCTTCAAGTTCCATCAACATTTGACGGGTACTACGCTCCGATTTCATTCCCAACAGCGTCCGCCATTCCGAACACTTGAAGACTTCGCTGACGAATTCGCTTTCGCCCTGAACGATTATCGGCAAGGTTTGCTTCAGATTATAATATTTAGCGAAGTTTGCCGATAACTCCCCACCCACACCGTTCGGAGTTTCCGACATGTTGAGGGGCGGAGTTTTCAACGATAGAATTTTCGTAAACAACGTCAACGCATTCTCCATTTTTCTGCGATTGGCGGTCGGAAGTTTTTCATCGGCAAGAGGAAGGCCCAGCTCTTCCGACGACAGAACGATCGTCAACGGAATTCCGTTTTCACTGAGCGGGCGGGCTCGACCGATCGCTTGATGTAGCTCGGCATGAACCATTTCTCGGGCGGCGGCATGCCAGTCGCGGTCGCCATAACCACGGCTGCGAACGGTTTCACGTTTCCCACTGACTGTCCGACCGCTCCAATAGTCGAGGGTGTTCCAGCGTCCGGGCCGACAGGCAGCGGCGACACAATTGCTTTGAAGAAGCCGGTCCTGCACGGCATCGGACGGAACTCGCGGTGTTCCGGCGACGATCAACAGGTCGCATTCATCGATCCACGAATTGGAACCCCGCGATTCCTTTCCGTGAAAATAATCGATTTTGGCGATCCGTTCACGCTCGCTCGGGGTTAAGAGATTTCGCAAGACAGGGGCCTCGTCTTCCGATAGTACGAACTGCCGGTGCGTAATGACCCCGACCCGTTTTTTGTCCGGATGACGTCGAAGCAAGGCTCGAACATACGAGACCAATTTCCCCTGTTTGGTCGATTTTGTTACGTCGACCGGATACTGAATGATATTTTGCATTTGCGTGATTTTTTGATGCGGGGTGATGTCAACGATCCTCTCACGGAATTCCCGTGGCAACGACCGAAGATTCGCTGTAGCGTCGTTCATGAGGGTCCGCGACCGTTTGGGAAACTCCGCCTTGATGATTCCGACGATCGCTTTTTGTGCCGGTATTCGTTCGTTACCCGGCGTTATCCGCACGTACGCACGACGGAGGCGGCCGGTCAATGCCAGGAGGCACAAACGCACGGCTTGAGGATTGAACGGATTTTGCAACTCCTTCGGCAGGATCGTTCGGGAACCGAGCCGCTCAAAGCATTCTTGACCGCGAGAATCATCGTACAACCAACTGAACCGTTGGCTGACATTACCTTTCGTCGGTTCGAGTTGCGGCAATTTCAGTAAACATGTTTCCGTTGCGTTGGCGATCTGCGTTTCGAAAAAGGTCGCGATCGTCTTCAAATTCTCGTCGACGGCATCATTGCCGCCACGAAGCAGGCCGTATTCGGCAAGCATCCGAATCTCGGCGAATCCGTCCTTCGCTGTAATCGTGGGAGCCAGAATGTTCAAAACGTCTTCATGAATCGAAACAAGGCGACGTCCCTGAAAGATTTTTCGCCCTGCACGACGCAAGCGTTCGTGAGTTGCAACAAGAATCGTCGCCTGTTTCACTCGTTCCACTTCCCGATGGTACGGACAGGTCGGGGGCGAGTAAAAAGCCATTTTGCCGCCGTGATTCTGGCAACCGGGACAAAGAACTTCACTGGCATTGAGTCCGATATTTTCGTGACGACGAACATTTTCAATCGCATGGCAATTCTCTTTCGTCCGTTCCGGAAACTTCGCGACATCGAGTCCCATCGCCAGTCCTTTTTCAACGACATCCTCGGCTTGGCGGTGCGTCGGAACAGCAATCAAGACCTTTCCCCCGTCCGAACTTCGGTGAAAGTCGTCGTAACTTTTTCCCGATCCGGGCGGCGAGTTGTCGAGATATAATCCTGGACCGACGATCAATTCGTCGCGTTTTTGTTTCATCCTGACACGGAATTCTTCCAGAGGAATCGTTGGAGGAATACGGGTATAATACTGGATCAGCCGTTCGAATGCTTTCCTGCCTCTCCGAACAAGATAGTCGTCAAGTCCTTGTTTTTCGTGGCGTTTCACATCCTTGTTCCAGAACGTCGGCAGCCAAACAATATGCACGACGGCACCTGCCTCTTCAAGGAGACGGGCCAGTTCGGCGGTTTCGCGATTCACGTCCGGATTACGGAATTCATCACCGTCGGGAACGATCACTACGGTTCGCTCTGTCCAATCGATGTTCTGGAACTGCTGACAGAGTTGACGTTTACCGATCGGACGTCCGTCGCTGCCCTTTTTACGGAGTGCCGACCAATTGGTGATTCCCGGCAAACCGATGCACGGAAAACCTTCCTGGGACGCTTTTAATGCTTTCTTTTCGCCCTCCGTGATGAATATCGGCGACGATGATGGAGAGGCGGCGAGCCAATCGACAACCTCGCGAGTAAAATACGGAATAGTCGAAACGTTTTTGGGCGATTCGTATTTGACGACCTGATGTTTTCCATCCGATTTTTCAATCCGTCTCGGAATGTCGGGTTTGTAACGGGTCAGAACAAGCTTTCCATCCGGATCGAAATACGGAATCGCCAAGAAAGGGCCCATTGTCGAAAGTGTCGCTGTCGAACTCCAGTTGAGCCCGGCAGAGACCGTACTCGGATCGTATTCGGTGTAAAATCCATTGCGATCGATCGTATCGTCGTTGAGGCCGGATTCCCGCAGTTCCTGATAATGCTTCGGTGAAAGCCGTCGCGAAATTTCCGGTCGAGTTGGACCTTGAAGTTCTCGGTACATGGTTTACAATTCAGGTAGTTTGAGGTTTGCCAATCGCCGGGACCGATGTTCGCGCATCGGCCCGGCGGCGTTTTACATCATGATTCAACAAGATCAAACCTGCCCGGTATGATGCGCGAGATCGACCATGTTCAACGCTTGCATCGATTCAATGTCAAATAGCCAGGCAACGGTTGAAATGCCGTCGCCACCCTGCGGATGACAACTGTAGCAAATACAGGTTCCCGATTGGTCGAAGTCGTCAAACAGCTTGAATTTCGCGGGTTTTCGACAAAGAGGACACGCTTGCCAGCGGTTCGGCGAATCCGGGTCCGGAACAATTCCGGGACACAGATATTCGAGGATAGCCGTCCATTTTCCGGCCGCTTTGGCTTTGACTTCGGCAAAGTTGCCGAGAAGTATCCGGTCATGCCGTCGACCGCGTTTTTTGAGATCGGCAAGAATTCTGTCCATAACGGTACGGAAGTCGGGGCGAACGACTTCGCGACGCGGTTTCTGAGGTTCGGTACTCCCGAACAACCAGTCGACCCAACTTCGCGGCAGGTTGGGAAGCGGAGCTTTCGTCCATTCGCGTTTACGTCGTACGATCAACGGATGCAACCATTCGTAGCGTTTACCACTGTCAGGATGAATCGACGGTTCGACGATGACGTATTGGTTTCCAATTCGAATATCGATGCCGGTGCCGCCGACGCGTGTTTGACCGGGGAGACGGACGTTGGGCGTCACGAAAAAGCTGTGTTCGCCGTTTCCGCTTCCGGTAATGCTGCGCGGGCAGTGTGGAAGAGGACCGAGCATTTTTGACAAGTGTTCGCGATCGGCGATACCGTCACAAACAACACCGGTGATAATGCCCATTTCGCTGTAAGTGTATTTGACATCGAAATCAAGGACCATGAAGTCGGCACGACAACACAACCCGATATTTGCGTTGGGAAATTGAGCCCACCATCGCTCAATGATTTCAGGGTTGGTCGTCGCGTCGAAACAGCCGTGTTCCGTCAAAGGTTTTTTGCCAGCACACGGAATTACGGCGAACCCGGCCTCCGCGTAACTTAATGCCCAGTTTTGGGTCGAAGTATTTTTCGTCATGGTGTTTATGAAAGTTTGAGGTTGGCAGTCGCAATGCCGCCGAGCCAGTATTTCAGGTTCGACGACAATTGCGGTTGTGAACAGAAACGCGTGATATCACAGAATATTTATCGAAGTTTCAAATGCTCCTTTACCTTGCCGTCAAGCCAAGTGAAGAAATCACGTCGACAACCATCGTCAGCAATGCTGGAAAACAAGGCGATCATTAACGATTGATAAAGTTTGACTCGTTCTCGATCCGATATTTGAAGATCGTCGAGCCACGCACGGAATTTCTGGCAAAAATCGGCCTCCATTTTCTTTGGGAGTCCCTCCACACAAATCGCTCCGGATGCGATCGGCGTTGATAGTTCGACTCGCTCGGTATCACCGTGTACCGATGAAGAGGGCTTCGGTGCTGAGATCCCTTCCTCATTCTTAATTTCTCCTTTGGAATCATCCTGATCGCTGGTCGCACCGGATTCGTTTTCTTGCCTATCGGTGTTTTCTTCGATTATTTCAGTTTTTGAAAAAGGTTGGTCACCTACTGAATCCATAGGTGTCTCAGACACGTCAACTTTACTTTTGGGAATACTGCCCGAAGAATCCGAAGAACAAGGAAGACCTGGCATAGTATTTTGTTTCGGCTTTTTCTTGGCGTTTGCCGTATGCCTGCGTTGCTTGTTTTCCACATTTGCGTCCATCTCCCCCGTTGATGAGTGGAAACTAGTTTCCACTTTTTCGCATACTTTATTGACATATGTATGAGAACAACCAAGAAGATTTGCGATCTCCCGCTTTGACTTCTGACCATCGAATTCCTTTAAGGCGATCTCGATACACTTTCTCAAGTCGCCTTTGTTCAATGGAAGGCCATGCCATCGATTGTCTTGAAGACCCGCCCAAATTGCCGCTTCGCGATTCATATGGACTATGCAATGTATTTCCGCCTGCCCCACTTTTACGGCTGCCTTCAGCCGATGTGCCCCGGCGACGACAATGTATCTACATTCCTCCGTTTTCCATACGCTGATCGAAGGAAATGGATATTTCGGTTCTTCACCTTCACCACTGTTTTCGTACTGAGCGATATTATCCATGTACTCTTGCAGCAGATCGGCATAACGATCGACCGTTTCCTGACTGATCGACTCTCGAAACGTAAACTCTTCCGATACTTCGATTTGATCGATGGGAATCAAATCCAGAAGTGTTTTTTCGATTTTCTTATCCGGGCCGCCTTTTTCCTGCGTTTTGTTTTTTTTAGGCATGATTATTTCTCCGTTTGTTTTTTGTGTTGCATCATGAATCTACGCTTGACGTTTGGTTTTTCGACCGAGGAGAACATCGACAGCGGCAGAGGTCGCATTGCTCTGCCGTTCTTCGCGATCATCCTTTGGCAGCTCGACGCCATTGAGAACTGCAAGAAAATTCAGAAGGTCAATTCGACGAATGAACCGCCTTCCGCCAACGACAACCGTGGGAAGTTTCGTACCCCTGACGCCGCGTTGCGACCAACGATTGATTGTTGAAACATGCGGTGAACCTTGGATAATACGCGAGGCTTCCGCAAAACTCAGACAGTCAAGATCGTTACCGTCCTTCCGCAATAGAATGCTGAGATCCATCGTTTCCTCCAGAATGTGAGGGCGCCGCGAGGCACGTCAAAACGATGGGAAAGAACCGTCAGGAAAAGACGGCGCATAAAATCGCCCGAGATCGCACCTCGCGGCATAAAAATTGCCACAGGTTCCGGCACGGGCTTGTGGACGACACTGACAGGACCGGAGAGCATGTCAGCGAATTTCTGTTCGTTTCTAACGACAGCGTCGAACGAAACACATTTTAGATAAAAATAAGAAAATGTCAACAGACAATTTCAATTTATTTTTTATCGACAAACGCGAGACATGAATCGAGCCGCTTCAAAGGCAAGAAAGGCATATCGCAGTAATCGCGACAGGAATCGAGAACCGATCGTATCGACTTGTCGATCAACGACTTGCAACGATCCTTCGACGAATCGTTTTTCGGTAGTTCCAGAACGACGGATTCACGGTCGAATGTCACGACAATAATTCCCTCACGAACCAAACGGTAGAGAGTCGCCTTCAATAGGTCGTCGGTGATTTCCCGTACCATCGACGACGACCGTTCCGTCGCGTCGATCGGTCGGCCCGGTTTGCCGGTCAAACTGAGTGTGTTCGTCATGTAAAAAAATTCATGAGCCTCCTGCCCAGGTTTGTCCGGCAACCCCGACTCGCCGGATTCGGTTGGAATCAAAGGAACAATATTGGTTTTCCAACGTTTGAAGGTACCGTCCCTTCCCGAAACGGCGTTGCGAATCGACTCCTGAGTTTCTTCCTGCCTGACGATCACGGAAATATCATTCATGTCCCAGGTGAATTTTTTTCCCCGTCCATATTTTCCGTAAAACACCAAGGGGAAATAGGTGTTATCGTATTGCTTATTGATCGACCGCACCGACAACCAGTCGATCATATTCTCGACCAATCGCAAAAGCTTTGCTTCATGTTTTTTCCCAACGGATGCAACAAAACGCTCCGCACAAGCCGCCAAAATATCGGTGGTCGGATGTTCGTCAACAATACAGTCCGTGACAAAGTTTGCGAGTCGTCGATAAAAATCATCCTTGCGAAGCCAATCGGGAATCGTCGACAAATACGGTTCAAACACGGATTCCGCATTTGTCGCTTCGTTTTTCATCGATTGTCGCCAGCGGGAGGCGACTTCCGCCGTTTGATTTCTAAGCCGCTGATAAACGCTCTCGTCGAAAATGCCGGTTTCCTGGAGCATCTCCGGAAAAAGAACGCCGGAGGCGATGACGGGAAACAGCCGTTCTGAGCGCAGCTCGCCCCCGGAAAAACAGTAAGGATCGGACAACATCAAACTGATCCAAGTTTCCCGATAATTCAACGGCGTAAATGTCCGGTCCGACATCGGTGGTCGTTCGGCATTTTCCGCATCGTCCGCTTCAACAACGATCAAGCCTGTGTCCTCAACTGTCAAAGAGTTCGAAAGATGGTAGGCCGTTTTATCGAACAGAACCACGGAGGCGAGCGTGTACGCCAACATCGTCAGGTCGGGAAATCGTATTTCGATAAGATCGTGTCCCGCTTTGGGTGAAAAAGGAAGGCGTCCAAACATTCGTCGGAAAAAGTCGGGAACGAGAGAACCGCAAAACGGCATGGTCTCGACGGGGATATTTTTCTTCCCGGTCAGACAGCGGTCGACTTGAACGGCAAGCGACGTGTCCGACCAACACCGTATCGCTCCGGTCATCGGCAGGGAAAAATCCCAATGGTTCGGATTCAGCGAAAGATTTCCGTTTTGATCACGAGGAAAAGTCCGATGCCGTTCCTGAATCGTTCTTCCGTTACTTCGCTTTCGCGGTCCGTTGAGTTTCTTCCAGATTTCTTCGACCGCCGTTGTCATCCTGTCGTTGAAACGCGGACAACCATCCACCGGCTCGGAATAGTCGAAACACTCCTTAAACTCCGGCGTACGAAGGGCGGCTTGAACAATCGATTGGTAGCGTTCCCTCCATGTTTTTTCCTCCGCCGAGCATTCCCAGTGCGGCTGATACTGTGAAATAACGTCCGCTGCAATGGCTCCTTGAACATCGATCCCGACACAAGCCGGACCGAACTTCCGCCAACCGTGAATGATCGGAGCGAATGTCCAAAGTTCGAACGCGTACCATTCGGTCGGCTTCGTTGATGAATTGTTTGTTGGAAAAACATGTCGACCGGAAATGTCGTTTTTCAGATACGGCAGATTGTCGACGAGAAACCGGAACTGCCGCTGCAAGAGCTTCCGTAGACTTTCATGTTGGTAGTCAACGGGAACACCATATTGTTGACACAACGACAGAATATCCGGGAACTCGATTACCCGACCTGACGTTGCCCAGGCGATCCGTTGTTCGAGCAACCCGACATCCCACAAACGGTAGGAATCGGTCAGCGACCAAACGATCTGTTGTTTCTTCTTGGACGCCTTCGCCGCCTTCAGTAATTTCCGGTGAACGTCAACGGCGTCGAAGCAGACAAATCGTTTGCCTGCCTCGACCGCCGCTTTGAAACAGTCGAAATCGACCGGAAGAACCTCGCCGTTTTCCAGAACCGTCGCCGTGCCGTTGTCATCGACGATCAGTGGAACGCACTCGTCGATGATCGCATTGAAATCCGGCAGTTCATTGCACTCGGCAAACAGCGTGATCGTCAGGTCTTCCGCGTTGTCCATGTCAGCCGATCTCTTTCATTGTCGTAATGATCCCATGAGGGCGGGAACGGGTCCCATCCCCCAAGGAATCAGGATATCATGAACGATTCAGCGCTGCAACGACGCCTACTTCAGTTCGACTCCTTCGTAAAATCGGCCCTCTTTCCCTTGGCGTACTTTTATACCGGGGTAATGGGCCAGTTCACGGCCAAGCACCGAAGCGGTCAACGGTGTCAAATCTTGCTGGCCCCGCCATCGGTTGTAAGCGTCCAGAAGCCGTTTGACAGGGCATCTTCCCTGCCGGTTACATTGCTCGTTGATGAACTCGGACAAGGGATCGAATCGTTTCCTGATCCGGGAGAGCATTTCCTCGCTCGACGGCGGCAGGATGAAACGACCGCGAGCCCGAAGCCGCTCAAGACCGTCCAAAGCCAGATTCAGGATGCCGGGCAATTCGCTCTCGAATTTCTCGGCAAGATAGACGTCTTGTGAGTCCGCGAAACTTTTATCGAAAACAAGCGGGAGAAGCCGGGCACTCAACGCCGAGCCGACATTCGTCAGGTCGGGCAATTTGTTCGTCGACATGACGAAAAGTCCGTCGATACGGACACTGAACGAATCCTTGTATTTACGTTCGGTAACGACCGTGTCCCCGCCGATAATGCTTAGAAGCCTCTCAACCACCTTTCTGTCGGACGGCTTGTTGCCGAAATAGGCTTCGTTCATCTCGATGAGCTTCTTGCCGGGCAAGTCGCCCAAACCGAATTTGTCGCCGAGTTGATCCACGGCCAAGGCACAGTAATTTCCGTAACCGACCAGATTCTCCATGGTACCGACCACGATTCCCTTGCCACCTCTCGTTTCTCCGATCAGCAGGAGCAATTTTTGGAAAGCGGTTTCCCCGGATACGACAAGCCCCATATATTCGTGGAGCAGGTCCTTCGACATTTGGTCATCTCCGAAAACGCTGTCGAGGAACCTGTTCCATTCGACCGGTTCCGGAGCGTCCGGATCAGGATCGAGATCAAGATTGCCGGTCGAAAACCAACAGGGTTCCGAATCGAATACTTCCCTGTCCCGCAGGCAAAGAGTTTTCGAACGGCCGAAAATCAATGTGTCCGAGGCTTCCCGGGGCTTGCCACCACCCAGAAAATAAGGAAGCTGAATGTCGTTGGACAGGAGAATATTCCTTTGCACGGACTCCATGACGGCGTTTAAGACTTTCGGCGTGGTCGGGAAAGGCACATAGTTTTCACCCGAAGAAACAACGGCCATTTCCAGGAATTCTTCCAACCGGCATCGAACCTTGGATTCTTCCACCCTGGTATAGCGACTCCCTTCCCATTCCCAATAATCACCCTGAAAAAACCGGAGTTTGGGCATGCCGCGAACCGAGCAATGCGATCTCAAAAATGCTCGCGCCGTTTTGTTCGGACTTTGGGTGTTCAGGATAAATGACTGGAAATGAATATCGTACTCTCCTTCGAAGTGAACAGGATCGGCATAAACACGCCAACCGACCTGCTTATCCGTGCGATAATTCATTGCAACGTTCATGATGTCTTTCAACCAATCATCGTCGATTGAAGGGTGGACTTGACTCCGATTGAACGCCGCCACGACATCGTTGGCGTCGTTCCAATTCAGGCCGAAATCGTGTAAGACGATTCTGGCGATCTCAATCAAGCGATACACTCGATCCTTGGGAGATGGATGCGTTATCTCGGAAGCTCCCTCCAAATACCGTATGACGATCTCCTTTTTCTGCGATTCTTCGCGAAAATCGTCTCCAGCAGTCCCCGACGTCGAAAAAGGCTCGCGTGCAATTGCGGCGAGCGACAATGTCTTCAATGCCATATGTCACCTTTCTTGTTGGCATTAAACAGAAATGGTTCGGTTAACCGTTACCGAACACCGAGGTACAAATTCCTGTTTCACCAAACAGGAGCGTCAAGATCATCTCAAAAGGGTGTTTGAGACCATAAAAGTCATCCAATATGCCGCGACTTACATGAACCGAATCCTTTTTGTCACTCGCCATTAGCTGTTTCTGGCCAAACCTCGACAAATGGGATAAGGTTCCGAAAATCCTAGTAAAGTTGGGACAATAACTATTAAGATTTCCCAACACGTGAAAGACACCTTACATCAATCACGACGGTCATATCGAACGATCGAAGAGATCCGGCGGTATTCCGAACTCTCCATCCAAGTTGCTGTTTGGGGTCAATGAGCACCATAGCCGTTTTTTAGTACACGCCGCTCAGCAGACGGCCTCAGTACCTCCGAACGCTTTCGTGCCCGACGATGCCTTGAAAATGGGCTCCTGTTGAAAGAAAGAAATCAATTTTCGAAAAACACCTTCCGGTTCCCAGCTAGGGGGTTCTTATTATTCACAAAAATTTTCGGATGTCAACGACAAATTTCCAAAAATTTCAAAAAAAGCTGATTAGGCAAGAAAATCGGCAAATGCGAAAAATGAAAATAGTTTTTCGCATTTGCCCGTTGGTCGCGTTGATCATCGTCGTTTATCCAATAGCCTCAACGATTTCCATCGCCGCCTTGAGGTCTTTTTCGGCGTAAATTTCCGTCGTGACAGCCGACTGGTGCCCGAGAATAATTTTGGCGCTTTCGAGGTCGAATTTTTCCCGAATGAACGTCGCCGCCGTGTGTCGGAGTTGGTTCGGCGTCCAGATCGGTACTCCAGCCCGGCGGCAGGCCCGTTTGACCGCTCGGCAATAGGTTTCGTCGTCGTAATGATCCCTCGGCCCTCGTTTGTAAGACAGCTTTTCCGGAACCTCTGTCGATGTCTTACGTCTCTTTGCCCGTGTTGCGGCGACGACTTCTTTGGGGCTGAAAAGGTACTGATCCGGATCGCGATCCAACCACGGCGACAACAATTCCCGGCACTTTGGCCCGAACGGAACGACGCGATTGAGATCGTGATATTCCGTTTTATGGGCATCGGGACGGTAAACCCAAGTCACCCGGCTTTGGTCGATGTCGCAAGGTCGGATGATCGTCACCTCGTCGGGACGCATCGCCGCATGGAGTTGGATTTGAACCATGGTAGCCAGTTGCGGGGCCAGAAACGGAATGACCGCTTCAACATGTTCCAGCATTACCGGGGCGATTTTCTCCGCTTCTTTCAGCCGCAAGTCCCGTCCCTTGCGGATTTGCAGGACGGTCAGGAGCGATTGGTGGATGTCGACGGGGACGAGTTCCTCCTCGACACCCCAACGGAACAAATCCTTGATGATCGTAACGTGGTTGTTGATATAAGACCGGGCATAGGAATGATCCTCCCGAATTCCGGAATTGATCATTTCCTCCCGAACGATTTTGAGACGTTTCGGCCCAAATTCATTGACTGGCGTATGACCGAACAGGTCATGGAGGGGGCGAAACGCGATTCGAATGTGATACTGCCGCTCGGAAGGCTTGCCGTGTCGATCGACATAATAATTCGACACATGTTTCGTCATGTATCGGGCGATCAGTTCGTCGACTGTGATGAAAGATTTCTTTCCAGTCGTCGGTTGGACAGGCAGGCCTTGAAGCGGAAGCCATTCCTCGGCGATGAGCTGGGAATAAAGTTGCTTACTTTCCGTTGAACCGTAGAGACCGAGATAATGATTTCGGCCGTTGATGGTCACGACAGCACAATTACGAGCTTTGTGGTGACGATAGCTGGGAGGGGTGTTTTTCTTGGGCATTGCGACGACCTTTCTGGCTTAAAACGGTACATGTACCGTTTTTATTTGCCATTCTCGCCGCACGCCAGACCGTCTGGCGGTATCCTAACACCGGATTCAGCTTAGACTTATAAAAAATGGGCGACACGGGATTCGAACCTGTGACCTCTGCCGTGTGAAAGAAAATCGAATCGTATTTCAATTCGTTCGAAACAGCTTATTTCATAACAGTTTACGACAAATTTTTCGGTTTGTCAAGCATATCTACTACCACCTATTCGTACCCACATTTTCCTGTGTTTTCTGGTAGCGCCATTTATTTTTGGTAGTATTATGGTAGTCATCAATGTTATTGAACGATTAGTAAATCATCATTTTTTCCCCATTCATGCTGAGATTTGTCCACACTATCCTCTTTTCTATTGTCCCAAATATGATTATCGTTTACCTCACCTCTAATCGACGGTACAATGACGTAATTGTCTGGGCAAATCCAACCACCAATGGATTCGTGCAAGAACAATCATAACCTGTTGAATGTCACGCAAAATGCCTGACTTGCGCATTGTGATACATTGGCAACGCACTGAATTTATGACATTTTCTCAAATCATACTTGTTTAGCGTTATCAGAAACTATGGACGATTGCGATTTCTCAAAATTACGGATTTACGATGGAAAGCAACAAAATGCTTTCGAGGAACTGGTCTGTCAACTCGCCCATTTGGAAATCCCAAACAATGCCAAATCATTTGTTCGAAAAAGGGGAGAGGGCGGTGATGGTGGTGTTGAATGTTTCTGGGTGTTGGCGGATGAAACGGAACATGCTTGGCAGGCGAAATTTTTCTTGGGTTACATGGATGCCAGCCGATGGAATCAAATATCCGATTCGGTCAAAAGAGCTCTGGACACTCATCCTAATTTGAAAAAGTATACCATATCTCTACCGTTGGATCGAACTGACAGTCGAAAAAAAGGCAGGAGTGGTAAGCAAGTGGTTTCTTTATTGGATGAATGGAATCAACATGTACGTCAATGGGAGGAAATCGCCCGAAGCAAAAACATGGAAGTCGAATTTGATTTTTGGGGTAAACATGAAATATCACTTTTCTTACAAAGAGATGATCCGAAATACGCTGGTCGCAGACTGTATTGGTTTAATGAACCGTTGTTTCGAATTGATGATTTCAAGGAACTCGCGATCAAATCGCAGGAATCGCTTGGTGAACGTTATTCGCCAAACGAACATGTCGAATTAGTTGGTATAAAACAATGTTTTGATGGAATTGGATTAACGCCGAACTTCTGGAAAAAAGTTTACTCGTATCAGAACAACATTTCATATTCATCGCAAAAAATCAAACGTGTATTTCATGAGAGTAAAACACCACTTACTGACAAAGATGCGAACGCCTTGGACAAACTCCTTGATTTAACCCAACAACTATTGGAATTATTGAAAAGGAACTACAAACATAAGAGTTATTTCACAGAAATTCAACAATACATTAAGTTTTTAGCCGAAATTTTCAAATGCTCCGATGAGTTATATCGAAAGAACCAACCCCAAGATCGACATCAATCGAATGAGAAGTATTATGCAATAATCGAAATTCGAAAAGATTTACGAGGTTTTATTGATTTTCTTGAAGATGTACCCATGAAAGTTGCTCTCGACCGAAAGGTGCTGCTTGTAGGTACGGCAGGCAGAGGTAAGTCGCATCTATTATGCGATATTACTCTGGACCGTCTCAAACAGAATCTACCAACGGTTTTTCTTCTTGGGCAGCATTATGCGGGCGGTAGCCCAGTGACTTTTCTCGCATCATCGCTCGGTCTCGAAAAACAATGCAATAACAAACAAATTTTGGGCGCGTTGGACGCCGCCGGAGAAGCACATGAAACCAATTCGTTGATCATCATTGACGCAATCAATGAAGGCGAACATAAGAGAGATTGGAACAATCACCTTTCGGCATTTCTCAACGAATTACTGAACTATCCGAATATTTCCGTTATTTTGAGTTGTCGTTCACCGTTTTGCGAATATCTTATTCCCCAATCCGTTTCGATAGAAAAAATTGAACATCCGGGGTTCAGGGGCAACCAGCACAAAGCAGCAACGAAATATCTTTCGGAGCATGGCATCGTTTTGCCAAGTGTTCCGTTTTTAGCGGAGGAATTTACGAATCCGCTTTTCTTGAAAACATGTTGCAAAGCGATGAAATCCAGCGGTCAGCATGTTTTCCCTGACGGTTTACATGGTGTTCATCAAATATTCAAATTTTTTCTTGACTGCATTGAAGAAAACATCAGGGTTCGCAAGCAATGTCGAAGGGGAGAATTCAAAATTTCTGAAGTCATCAACGTCTTTATTAAGGAATCGTTCCCTGATCATCTTTATGGTCTTCCTGTTGCACAGGCGAAACAACTGATAAATAGCTTTGATCCTGATCCAAAGAATGGCGATGCGCTGTTTAAAGAACTGATTCATGAAGGAATACTCGCAGAAGATTGGTGGCGGTCAGATGGGCAAGACATTGATATTGTGCGATTTTCATTTGAGCGATTTACAGACATACTTGTTGGGCAATGGTTGGCAGAGGAACATTTTAGCGGCAGTGGAAAATTAAAACGCATGAGCGTTAAGCACCCCCTTTCATTTTTGTTTCTTTCAAGCGAATCATATCGTTTTCGCGGAATACTGGAAGGTCTTTACCTTGCCGTTGCCGAAAACTTCCAGACAGAACTCGGTGAACTCGCACCTATCGGAACCCATTATCTAAATGAGAAACGTTTCATTGAAATTTTCCAAAACACAATTCGTTGGAGGTCCGGAAATTCCATTACCCCCCAAAGCCGTGATTTGCTAAATAAAGTACCATATTATAAAGAGCATTTTGACAAAGAAATTATTGATATTCTCATAACTTTATCCCATGAACCAAAACATCAGTGGAATGCGGATTTTTTACACACTATATTAGAAAAATATGACATGAATGCCCGCGATGCATTTTGGTCGACGCATGTCGCCGTTTCATACTTTGAAGAAGAAATCGGTCAGCAGGAATCAACAATAAGTATACTATTGAAGTGGGCGATTTATGGCGATATCCGTCACGTAGAAAAGGAACGTATACGGCTTTGTGCAATTGCCTTTATATGGTTTTTTACGTCACCAAACAGAAAGATACGGGACATGGCAACGAAAGCCGCTGTACGAATACTCTTGAATTGTCCTGACTGTCTTCCTGAACTCATTGAAAAATTTCATGCCATTGACGATGTCTATCTCTTAGATCGTTTATATGCCGTGATTTTTGGTGTTGTTTCAAACATTCAGAATGATAAATTGATCAAAAGAACGGCGATATTGGTATATGAGAAGATTTTTGATCGCGAATACACTCTTCCGCACTTAACCTTGAGAGATTATGCGCGTTCGGTGATGGAGTATGCACTGCTTCATGGTCTACTGCCTGAAAATATCACCCCGGATTCTTTTCGACCTCCCTATAAAAGCCAATGGATTCCACTTGCCGGGCTATCGAAAGAAAAGCTAGATGAAAATGCCTATTGTTCAATTGGAGATTATCATTTTGAAAAACATGTAAGAGAAATATTTGAAAGATTTTCACCAACACCATTAACGGAAAACAGAGAATGGTCAATATCGGACGTTCGAAAGCGATTTACAAGTTTTCTGTCAAAAGAAATGGGAAAAAAGTATGTCGGTTATTTAAAACAATTAAAACAAGTCAAAAATAGACTGCATAAGCTTAACAACGATATTTATGAGTATGAGGGTTATCACAGAAAAAAGAAAGACGACAAATACAGCGATCTATGTTCTGAGAAACAGCGTTATGAAAAACAAGAAGGAGAATTAAGAAAGGTATTTGATGAAATTGTTGCATCGCTGCCTAAAAGCCGCCGTAGTTTCTTTGAAATGAATCGGAGTTCACTTGAAAACCATTATTATGACACATCTTACAAAGCGAAGATTGATGAGGAATGGGTTAAAAGGTGGATTTCACATCGAGTACGATCTATGATCAAAAACAAAAAAGCAATCAATGACATCAATGATTTTAATGTACGAACGAACCGTTACGAAAGTGCTTCACCCGGAATAGAGTCATTGGAAAGAAAGTATCATCGGCAAGCACTTCGAGAACTTGAGGCAGGAGTTATCGATAATTTCCATATGTTTTCTGATCAATTTTCTGGAAAGAGAATCCGATATCGGGGACCGTGGCAGCTTTTTGAACGCGAGATAGACCCATCATGTTTTCTTACCAGCACAAAATCCTGTGAAAAGAGAAGATCGTGGTGGCTGAATTATTCATTCAACCTTGAAGCGAATAAAACAATCGAAGATCAGACAACATGGCTTCAAAATGAAGACATGCCGCCATTTGAAAAATTGTTAATGCCAAAAAACAATCAAGACCCTGCTGAATGGCTTGTTCTTCATGGCTCGATGTTTGAAGAAAAACAGCCTCCTGAAGAGTTTTTTCAGTATCCCAAACAAAACGCATGGTTTCGTGTAAATTCTGCGGTTATTCAAAAGAAGGATTATCAAACACTTATCGAACAAATCGCCCAAGAGGGACTACAAAACCCTGACCTTTGTCCATCATCAGATACCCATATGACATTTTTGGGTGAGTACCCTTGGCATTGTTCACATAAGAGATCAGGGAGAGGTTATCTAAAAGATACCAAACGAATTGTGCCTACAGCATGTTATTTTTGGGAAGGTCATCTTGATTTCACGATGGATGCCCTATCGCTCCGATTTTATTTACCGTCAAAGTGGCATGCCTTTCAAGGTGACTTTTTCGAATTTTTCGTCGCGGATTTTTTTGCTTTCCGTTCCTTGAGAACTTGGGCGGTCGAGACATGCTTCACGGCGGGATCGTATTTCTTCACCACCTTTTTCTTCGGACCTCGATGCGATTTCGGATAACGAGACACGTCGATCCGTCGACACAATTTCAACAACACCGAACCGAATTCCCGATCCGAC
>JAVBQW010000248.1:0-7580 GCA_031548665.1 Thermoguttaceae bacterium | reverse complement strand
CTATTCGGACAAGTTCGATTATGGCGAATTCGGCAGACCGCAAATCCGCCGAGTGTCCCATGTTGAGCCGACCGAGGACGGTCGTTGGTCTGCCGATATGTCTCCCGTTGATGGTCCCATGTTGGGGCCGTTCGACAAACGGAGCGAAGCAATCGACGCGGAACTCGACTTCCTGAACATGATGCTCATGGAAAGCGATTTCAGCAACGATCAACTCGTTCCGTAGATTACCACGCAAGAGTCGGGACTGCAAGTCCCGGCTCGTAATTTTCACAACAATTTTCGAAAGGAAACAATCCTATGAAAACTTTCATCAACCGCTCCGACCTGTACCGCTTTGAGCGGCTCCTGTCGAGGCTCGTTAAACCGACGGAACTCTCCGCAACGATCTCGTTCGCTCCGTGTTCCAACGGCCTGCAATTTGCGGCGTTTACCGATACTGCCGTGCTGACTCTCACCGTTCCGTCGAACGATGTTGTCGAACCCTTTACTTTGCCGTGGGCGACCATCAAGGAGTTCGCGGCGAAAAAGAACGACAGCATCGGTCTCGACGTGAACGGTAAAACCGTTGCGCTTTCGTGGAACGTCAACGGCGTACCGCAGCACAAGTCCGTGCCGTCGCTCGGCCTGACCGACAAGCGACTCCCCGCGAAGCCGGATAATATCGTTGCGCATCCGATTTCGATCTTCGACGCTCTGGCCGATGCGGCCCGTTGCGTCGACTCCGAAAACACGCGCTACTCGCTCGGCTCCATCTGTTTGCGGGGTTCGAAAGCCCAGATCGTGTCGACCGACGGACGCCAAGCGTTGATTCAGGACGGATATTCTTTCCCGTTCGAGAGCGACGTGCTGTGTCCCGTGACGAAAATTTTCGGCTCGAAGGAACTTCGTGAATGTTCCAATACCGTCAAGGTCGGTTTCGCGGACCATTGGATTTTCTTCAGCGCCGGCGACGTGAATATCTGGCTCAAGGAGATCGACGGCAAGTTTCCGCAACTGGATCAATTCGCACGGGACATCGGCGGACACTCGTGGTTGCATGTTGATCCGTCCGACGCGATTTTCGTTTCGGATAGGCTCGATAACCTGCCCGGTAAGACGGATCGCGAATCGCCGGTGTACATCGAACTGAACGGCAACGTCGCTATTCGGGGACATGACACCGCGCGTCAGACGGCAACGGAACTCCGGCTCACGAAATCCCGTTACGACGGTTCAAACGTCACGATGCCCGTGAACCGGAAGTACCTGAAGAACGCGATCGACCTTGGTGTTGCGCGACTTGGTTTCGATCCGAAGGACCGGACGCCACTGATCGGATATGGGGATCGGAAGACGTTCATCGTCATGCCGCTCGAAGGGGACGAACCGAAACTCGAAGCGAACAAGATCACGGTGTTGACGTCGAACGCCAAGGTAGCGGTTCCGGAGAATTCTCCGAAAGCGCTCCGCGTTCCGAAACCGATTCCGGCGGCGACGGTTTGCCGTAACGTCAAGCCGCGAAGCAAGGCGACCGGCAAGGTCGTGTTGCTCGACGACGCCGTGAAACTCCGCCAGAATCTGCGTGAGACGCTGACCGGCGTGAACGACTTGATCCGTTCGATCAAGGCCCAACGGCGTCAGGATAAACTGTTGCGCGATACGGTTGCGTCGTTGCGCAAATTGCAGAACGTGTAGATTTCATCCTATTCAAAGAGCCGGGGATGTAGGCGTACTCGCCGTAGTCCCCGGATTGGAGCGGATTCGACGTTCCATCCGGGGGCTACGGAGTACCTACGCCCCCGGCTCTTTTGTTTTGTTTCATTCTCAACCTTCAACAAGGAGAATTTCAATGGGTATCAAACTCAACGTGGGTATCTCGAAGAAGATCGGTCTGCCGGACTATGGTTCGGCTGGATCGCAATGCAATCTGGAACTGGAACTCGACAACGCGGCTCTGGACCATCCGGAAGAATTCCACCGTCGTGTTCGGGAGGCTTACGCCGCTTGCCGTTCGGCGGTCGAAGATGAACTCGGCAATCACCGGAATCACGGAGCGGCGAAACCGGACACTCGACCGACGCCGCCGCCGAAAACCGAGTATCGCAACTCGCCGGCGCCGGAGCGCAACGAAAATCGCTTCCCTATATCGTCGAAGCAACTCGACTTCATCAACAAGCTGTCGAAAGGCGTCAAGGGACTTTCCTCTCATAAGCTGGACGAATATTGCCAGGCGACTTTCGGCAAGGCGTGCGGTCAACTCTCCGCGAAAGAGGGGAGTCAACTGATCGATGCTTTGAAAGATGCGAAAGATAAAGGAGGGCTGGCATGAGCGGACTTTCTTTACTCGACTTCCTCCGAGAGACACAGACACCGGAGCCGCGAAGTTGGAATTACGTTTCAGCGTCGCGCCTCAACTTGTGGATGAAATGTCCGCTGGCGTTTCGGCGACGATATTTGGACGGCATCGAATCGCCGTCAACACCGAACCTGTTCGTCGGCAAGGTCGTCCACGGCGTCTTGGAGCACGTCTACAGTTGCTTGGACGTTGGAACCGTTGCGACGGCGGAGGACATTCCGGCCTTCGTCGAAGCGGCATGGAATCGAACAATGGAAAACGAGCCGTGTTTCTTCGACGACATCGAATCGGAAACAAAGTCACGCAATCAGGTCGCTGACTTGGTTCGGACGTATCTTTCCGAGATCAACGTTGCCGCCGAGAAACCGATTGCCGTTGAAAAACGGTTCGAGGTTCCGCTGATCGATCCGACGACCGGCGAAGACCTTGGTATTCCGCTTGTCGGCATTGTCGATTTGGTACTCGCCGGCGCCGGCGGTCCTGTCGTTGTGGATTTCAAGACGGCGGCGTCCGCTTCGTCGAACTGCGAACTCATGCACGAGTTGCAATTATCGGCATATGCGTACATTGGTCGTGAAGTCTTCGGTCAGGACGAATCCGCGCTGGAGATTCGGCAACTCGTGAAAACGAAGACGCCGAAGATCGTCGTGCATCGCTTCCCGCCGAGGAGTGAGGACCATTTCAAGCGGTTCTTTGGAATCGTTCGAGAATATCTCTATTGTTTGGATCGAGGTGTGTACAACTATCGGCCCGGCTTCAGTTGTCAGATGTGCGACCACGCCGGGATGTGTGTTCAATAACTTGTCAATAATTCAGCGAAAGGAGGAAATTTTGAGTACACGAAATGACCTGAACGACCAGTTCGCCCTGGTCGCCATCGGAGCGGGCGTCGTGGGCGGCGTCCTGACCGGCAGCGTAGCGGTTGGTATGTTCGTCGCCCTCGGTGTCAGCGCCGTCTATGTTTACAACGGCTTGATCCGATTCTAAACTGTCCGCGTTCGGACAATTCGAACAATTCGTTGGGAGCCTCCTCGTGAGGCTCTTTTTTAGGTGCGCCGGCCAATACAAAACCGCAGAAACCCTATTCATGCGAGTGGCGACGAAACACTTGATTTTCTCGACAATCTTTGACTTTCGTAGCCGTTGCCAGATCGAATCAGGTTTTGAACTTTGTCATAGAAATTTGTTTCGATATGTGTCGTTTACACCCCCGACACCCCCAAAGGTTGATAACAAAAGGGTGTAAAAGGGTGTCTTTGACAACGATTGACAAAGCCCCTGAAATGGGCTAAACTCTTGCTATTGCAATGTTTCCCGCGAATGGCGGGTCTTTCTGGTATCCGCGTTTGCAACGCGGGGGTCGTCGGTTCGAGTCCGTCTGGCTCCAGTTTTATAAGTTTATAGAATACAACGCTTTGCGGCGAAGTCTTTGTTTCAAATTTTGGTACTGTGATTGCTGGATAAACGCTATTGTAGCGTTTATTTACGTGAAAGGTACGCACAATGCCAAAATTAACAAACCGACCGCCTAAGTATGCAAAGTTCAATAATTACGCCGTAACTTACCATAGCGGCAAACGAATCTATCTGGGAATCCACGGCTCCCCGGAATCTCACGCGGCGTACGCCCGGTTCTTGGCCGAAAGACGGCTCAATCCCGATCTTGTCCTGCCCCAAGGAGCAAAATTCACTGTTCAGGAACTTGCCGCCGCGTTTCTCGACGATGCGAAGTCCAATAAAGCTCACACCCATTATGCCCACTTTCGAGTCGTCGTTCTGGATTTTCTCGACAAACTCTACGGAGACGGCACACCTGTCGAAGATTTCACCCCCCGTTGCCTAAAACTTGTTCGGGAAGAAATGATTCGATCTCGCCGGTTTTGTCGACGAACCGTGAACGACTACACTTTTCGCATCATCTCTATTTTCGCATGGGGCGTCGAACACGACTTGGTACAGGAAACGACATGGCGAACCCTAAAAGTCGTGAAGTCGCTACCGAAAGGTTTTCCCGGTACGTTCGACAATAAGGAACGTGAGCCAGTCTCCGACGACGTAATCCGACGAACGCTACCATTTATGCCGCCGACACTACGGGCGATGGTACAGTTGCAACGCATCCTCGGAATGCGTCCCAGCGAAATCTTCAAGATGCGGGTCGGCGACATCGACACCACACGAGGAAACGGTCTCTGGTATTACGTGCCGGGTTCCTACAAAACATCCCGATTCGTCGGTAAGATCAAATTCCCTTTGGGTGAGCCAGAGCAGAAATTGATTGCTCCCTATCTTGTTGGCAAAACTCCGGAACAGGCGGTATTTTCGCCCCGCACGGCGATGGAAGAACGGAACGCCGAAAGACGAGCGAACCGCAAGACGAAGATAACCCCGTCCCAGGCGGCACGGGACGAAGCGAGGGCGGCGAAACCTTCCCGATACGCCGAATTCTATGATCGTTTTTCCTATCGGCAAGCCATTGAGTACGCCATTGAGAAGGGAAACAAGGTGTTGCCCGACGACGAGAAAATCCCCCGTTGGTATCCATACCTACTACGAAACTCCGCCGCAACTGCCGCTGAACTTGAACACAGCGATGAAGATGCACAAGCGTTGTTAGGCCACCAGACGGTCAACATGACGAAGCGCTATTCAAAGACGCAACTCAAACGACGGGAAAAGTTGGCACGTGATCGGCACAATCCCTTCGAGACGGATACGGAATCATGAATCGATTCTGAAGAAGGGGTTGGCATCTCTCATTCTGACATTGACATAAACACCGACAGCAGCAGTTGTCGGTGTTTTTTTGCGCTTGGCTGTTGTTGAACTCGGAGGTGCAAGTCCTCTACGGCTTGTCGTTCTACATATCTTTTTGGCGATTTGGGGAGTCGAGGCGAAACGCTGGCCCGACGAACAGAAACTTGATACACGGTGGCTATTCCGGAGAAGAATGGCCTAAATCTTCAAAGACCGATATGCCTGCATATTAAACATTTTAATTCAGTGAAAACACTATGAAAGCCCGGTGATGACGACAACGAGTTTTTGCCACTGGCTATATTGTGAAAACAAGACACCGGCAGACGGTAGAAAATGTATTTCCTTATTCTACTGCGAGTTACAAATAACGACAAATTTTTCAAGCATTCCCTATTTTGCGATGCTATCCTACGCTCTTTGGAAACAGGCCCCGAAATGAATCAGCTTATGATTGGTATGCTTCAACGGTTTAACCACCCCATTATACAAAACGTATTTCCAATCTGTGGATGTAGTCCAAGACTGTTCCTTGCGAGTGTCTGTAAATGAAACATCATCAACTCGGCAACTTGCAGGCCAAGAAAGAAATCACCCCGCAAAGCGATTTCATATAAAAAAGATTTCACGTGGAAACGATACAAGAAATCATGTTTATCGAAGATGTTGCTCGCCGATTTAGGGCCTCAATTCCCACCGTCCGACGTTGGCTCAAGCAAGCCCGAAAAGGGGAGAGAGACTTTCCCCTTCCGCTCGGACCACCCAAAAGTCGTGGACGGTGGTTGGCGAACGACATCGAGAAATTTTTGCAATCTCAATCATCACAGGTTAACAGCCCCCAACTTGAAGTCAAGAGTCCAGCCAAGCAACGACAAGAAGAAAAATCGTTTCAAGAGAGACAATCGTTGGCCAAATTAAAGCTACAAGAACATGCACAAGGGCGACGGACAACAAAATGACGGAAACATTGAACACGCAGAAACAAAGTCGCCTGCCAATTCGTGTGTTCTTTACTATTCCGGCGTGGCGACGCTCATATGAGGATTTTACTATGAAAATAAAAAAACGAAAAGGTTTCATCAGTGCGAACGCTCTGCTCCGTTGGGCAGCAAAAAATGGGAATGCCGAACTTGCTCAAATCGCTATCAACAAGGGGGTAAATGTGCATACCAAGGATAGATGGGGACGTGTGCCGCTTCATTTATGTGCGGCAAATGGGCACATTGAAGTTGTTAGTTTGCTCGTGGCCAATAATGCGACCATCGACATCCCCGACGATACTGGTTTGCTTCCAATTGCTTTGGCTTTGGATTGTGGTCATATGCCGATTGTCAAGTGCCTTCTCTACGCAAAAGAGAGCCAAAAGCAGGAAAAGATTGCCGATTGCATAAAATTTTTGACCGAACTTTCACAAGACTAAATCCGCCACTTCCCCTCGGCTCTCCCAATATTATCGAAACGAAAATCCCGTCGGTCATTCATTGATCGTCGGGGTAAGCGCAAAGAATGCTTTTACCAACAGCATGCACCGTGTGTTCAGTGAAGAATATCGAAAATATCCGAACGCTGTGGTCGGATTATTATCCACAGCAAAACAATAGATTTCGCATTTTGCGAAAGAAAGGAGATGCCAATAATGGCAGCAAACTATTTCAAAAAACAAGAATCCCGTACAAGAAGAGGAATCATTATGTCTAAAAAAACATGTAAGAATTTTATTGATGCGATACAGCATCAAAGTTTTTTCGACATCAAAGAGGGAAGCATCGTTGACGTTGATTATTTTCGTATTTTTTCGGACGGCAATTGGTATCGTTCCGAAAAATATGCCGGCTTTCCTGCGTTCCACCAGAGAAAACCGATTATCCTAGGAGACGGAACAGAGAGACACTGCGACGTTGTTTGGATATGGTCTGGTAATGCTACTTTCGGTAAAAACAGAGAAGCATTTGTGCCGGTAAGGGAATCAAATGATGTTCACGACATATTCAGGCACACCAATCAGGACGATCTTGACTTCACAACAGTAATCAAAGTGTGGCGACACCCATTGGACAAAGACGATCCTAGCAAAGGCGAATTCTTCCAAATTGTAGGAAAGGACTTCCCGGTTGAGGAGGATGATGAAGACGAATCGTTCAGGCTCCGTTGACCATAGGTAGCCGGTAGCAGGGGCAGACGGTGTAAGCCCGAAGCCCCCCTGTGATCAAAAGTATCACTTCGACGTTATTGCTTCTATTTCTGTTGCTATTACCGAAAAAAAGAGGTTTTTTTAGAGCAGATTCGGAATGTCTGGATCTGCCAAGAAGTGAGAGTAATTCAGCTACAAGGAGAAATAAAGATGTTTTGCTTCCTCACCAGAATCTATGGGCGAATTCGGGTTCGGGGAGCTTTCCAAGTGTGTGATATAAAACGGTTTGCAGTCCTTCGAAGGTCCGAAAACCATAGCCTTTTCTCATGTTCAATTTCACTTTGTTGTTGAAGC
>JAVBQW010000024.1:0-2582 GCA_031548665.1 Thermoguttaceae bacterium | reverse complement strand
GACGAGTATGCGAGGGCGATCAAGGCGGCGTACAGAATTGAGGAGTCGTTCCATCGCGTCAAAGGGGAATGCGGCTTGGCGGATTACCAGGTCAGAAATTGGCGAGATTGGCATCACCATGTGGCGTTGTCGATATTGAGTGGCCAAGTCTCAGCGACTGGGCAGACAGTTTTTTGACGGTTGTTTGACAAGCATAATCGCGACAAAATTATATTTTTCGCATTTTCATTCCTTGAATTTCCTTTTGGGAAAATGATATTCAGCGACGCCCAGCAATTCATGTACGGTCGGATCGCTTCGGCGAAGACGAAAGAACGAAATCTCATTCTTCGTCAGATCGACGTCCGCCCGAACCAATTTGTGGGCTCCTGCTCCCTTCACGATCCATTGATGCCCCATCGCCTCGATACACTCCGAATCCGTCGAACGGCGAATGAATATCACCTTCCCCTTCGGTCGCGCAGAGTAATCCAACTTCCACCCTTCCGGAATCAGCCAACGCCTCGGCGAGATTTCGTAACGCTCCCATTTCTTCTCCCGGACCGCCTCGACATATTTCGCCGAATGTTGTTGTACACCGCGAAGATTGTCAAAATGTTTCCGAAACCAAACGCCACGCTCCCAACGCCCATTGTAACTTTCAATCGACGCCTGGAAGCCCGTTTCCCTCGGCGGCACGAACACCGGCGTCACGCCCAAGCTCAAGCAACAGCGGATCACTTTGCCGAGCGTGTCCGGCCAACGTCCGCCCTGAAATACGGTCGAATTGTCGACCTGGGCGTAGTCCGGCAAGCCGAATTCCGTCCAATGGTCAATCATCTTTCGCACCGTGTTTTCAGCGGTCATCCGGCTCATCGGCCACGAACCGACCAAGCCTCCATGCAAGGAAACGACATTCAATACGTTGAAGATCGTTCCTCCTTGGATACACAAGTCTTCCACGAAATCAAATTGATCAAGCTCGGCATTTCTCTTCACGAGCGGTTTCAAGTACCATCCCGGCGGCGGAGCTTTGCGTCGTTTTCGAACTCTCGCATCGAAGGCTCCGTGTCGTTTCAGGATCCTGTTGATCGTTGCTTTGGAAGGAACGTTCGGGCAATCGTACGATTTCATCTCGCGGAGGATGGCGTCGGCTCCGTGTTCGCCGAGGACGCTTTCCTCCTTGAGTCGCTTGCGGATCGCCAACACGCATTGTTCGATTTCCACGGAGGATCGATTGACTGGTCTCGGCGGTCCGTCGGGTTGATCGGTCCAATCAATGCGATCCAGCCGCTTGCCATCGGTTCGTCGTTTCCATCGCTCGACGGTAGACTTATTGACACCGAAGTGGTCGGCGACGTCACGGATCGATTGGCCGCTTCGAACGGATTGGATCATCCTACGGCGATCCTCGGGCGAAAGCCGGTTGCTCTTGGTTTTTATTCATATCCATCAAGGAAAAAGCTCATTTACAAAACTACCATTTTACCCGGCTGTCTGCCCAGTTGCTGAGACTTCACTGTCTGCCCAGTCGCTGAGACTTGGCCTATGATGTATACCTTCGTCGGTCAGCGCATAGCGCTGCTGACGCACGGACTCGTCAAGGAAAGTCGCGTTCCGCCCAAAGAGATCGACGAGGCGATCCGTCGCAAAGAGAAATGGGAAGCCGATCCGAAAACACACACTTACGGGGAATGAAACGATGGCCAGTACCGTCATGAAACGAAAATCGGGTCGCCCGTCGAAACGGCAAGCGGCGGTGAATCGGACGACCGTAAAGAAAACGACAACGACCGATGCGGTCGCCATTTTGGACAAACGATTCGGCAGTCCGGAATCGGATGCGTATATGGAGGAAGAACTTGAACGGGTTCTGATCGGAAACCGGATTTACGATCTGCGTATGAAAGCGGGAATGACGCAGGCGGCATTGGCGAAAAAAATCGGTACCAAAGCGTCGGCAATTTGCCGCCTTGAGGACGCCGATTACGACGGTCATTCGTTGCCGACGCTCCGCAAGATCGCCGCCGTGTTCGGGATGCGGGTCGAATTGAACTTCGTGCCGGTGAAGACAAGCGAAACCGGCAAGAAAGCGACGACGAAATCAAAAGCGAAATCCTAACGAAACACTTTCTTGAACTCATCACGTATGACCTCGACGTTTTCGTCCGTAATCAGGACCGCGTTTTTCAATCGGTCCCGTTTCGTCATGGTCGGGTTGAAGTCATGCGGTCGGAACGCACGACGTTTGGAATCACGGTGACAGTTGGCGATCACGGACATCATCGAGGACGCGACGTTCCAAACGAATTTATCGCGTCCTTCGATCATCCAGACCAATTGCCGAAGCGTGAGCGAACGAATATCGACGGGGAGACTTCCCGCGAGTTGCCAGAGGAAACTCCATCCGTCGGGCTTTTCCCGTTCCATCAATTTTCGTTCGATATCGGGGTCGCCAGCGTCTCGCTGATCACCTTGTCCACATCGATCTGCTCCAGTTTCGCCTGGGCCGCTTTCACCCCCGCCGCGATCATCTCCTTCTGTTTTTCGACCGCCTTGGCCCGATCCTTCCGGCCCCGGCTCTGGAAAAAATCGATCAACTC
>JAVBQW010000189.1:0-23515 GCA_031548665.1 Thermoguttaceae bacterium | reverse complement strand
GGAGCCGGAGTTGGTGCCGGAGCCGGGGCCGGAGTTGGTGCCGGCGTCGGGGCCGGAGTTGGTGCCGGAGCCGGGGCCGGAGTTGGTGCCGGCGTCGGGGCCGGAGTTGGTGCCGGCGTCGGGGCCGGAGTTGGTGCCGGCGTCGGGGCCGGAGTTGGTACCGGATCCTGTGAGGAGACGTAATCGACGAAAGCCAAACAGCCGGAGAGGATCAGCGTTATGGCGGCGAAACGAATTGTTTTCATATCACGGACCGTGAAACGAGGTTCTTCAGTAAGCATAGCCGTCAAAATCGTCGGCAACGCTTTATTCGGTATCGAGAACCGAGGGAGTGAAATCTTGCGTAAACCCTATTTTATCGGAAAGCCCCGCAGATTGACAACGGATTTTAACGTTTTTGAGGATTTCTCCCGATTTAACGGAAAGTCGCTTTATTTTTCGGAACGAAGGGAGGATAATATACAGCGATACGGCATTCGGTTGACATTATGCGAAGGCGTGGTTCGTGACGCAAGCGGAAAAAATCACGAATCAGGAATCACGACAAATTAAAACGGTTGTTTTGTGCCGTTGCAGAGTATATCACAATGAAGATCAAGAATCCTGTCGTCTGGAAAAGTCTCGGTCTGCTCGGTTCGACGTTGATCCGAAACTGGATGGGAACGGTCGATTTCAAAGCGGCGTATTACGATTCGTCGTTCGATCCGGCGTTCAAGGAACCGGACAGAAATTTCGTCGTGATGTTCTGGCATGAACATATTCTGGGCCCGCTGTACCTGCGACGGAATACGGGAATCACGATGCTTTTGAGCCAGCACGACGACACGCGGATTGTTGCGGAGGTCGGCAAGCTGTTCGGATTCGGTTTCGTTCGTGGATCGTCATATCGAGGCGGAGCGGCCGCGATGCGGAGCATGAGGGAACGAGCGAAGGATCCGGCAACGACGGCGTTCGCGATCGTTCCTGATGGTCCTCGGGGACCGTATCGAAAAATGTCGCCGGGCGCGATTTATTTGGCGTCGAAACTCGGTTGGCCGATCATTCTCGTTGCGTTCGGATACGATCGACCCTGGCGGATGAATAGTTGGGACCGCTTTGTGATTCCGCGACCGTTTTCCCGAGGACGGGGAATCCTTTCCGCTCCGCTTACCATTCCGGAAAATCTGGACAAGGAAACTCTGGAACATTATCGGAGCCGGATCGAGATCCTTCTCACCACGCTGACCGATGAAGCGGAACACTGGGCGATCTCCGGCGAACCGTGCCTCGAAGAAACGAAAGTCCTACCGGGACCGAAAAATTCGATGATTTATTACGCCAACGGAAACCGATGACGCGCTGCGTCCATACGCTTGGACGACCAACTGCGTGCGGCTTGATTCGCTTTCGGAACCGTAACAATCGCAATACGGTTGTCGGTTTGCTTGGACGGCAGGTCCCTGACCGGGTACAAAACCGCGAGGGGTACGATATAATAAAGGGAACCTCGAAAAATCCATCCCAACGTCGCCGGGACCGAAGACATCTTTCGATTTTTAAGGACTGCGACCACAGGTCGCAGCTCGTTTTCGGGATTTTCAGAGGTTCCCTGAATTGATTGACGACGTCATTCAACACGATTCATCAAAATTCATCAAAAAATTTGAAAAACATTGGACGACACCGGACCAATTAATAAGGCGGAAGACTATCCGCAGGGCAAATTCGCGAACCGTAGCATGGCGAGGACCGTTGCGTTCCAGATTCTCTATCAGGAGGATCTGAATCCCGGTTCGGCGACGAAGTTCGGCGAAGCGTTTCTCCGACAAGAGCTGCCGGATCACGAACCGATCCTGAAATTCGCAAAGACTCTCGTTGACGGGACCTCGCAGAAAAAGAGGGAACTCGACGCCAAATTGGAAAAAGCGGCTGAACACTGGACCGTTGCCCGTATGAATACGACGGACCGTAACGTGCTGCGACTAGCGGCCTACGAAATCCTGTTCATGCAGACGCCGAAGCCCGTCGTGATCAACGAGGCCGTCGAACTGGCGAAACGCTTCGGAACGGCTGACTCCGCCGCCTTCGTCAACGGAGTGCTGGATAAAATCAAATAGGTGGAGGGTGTAAGGTGTAGGGTGTAGGGCAAGAAATCCTGCACCTTACACCCTACACCTTACACCTTACACCCTACACCTTCCCTCCCATGTCCCTTTACGACGACGAGCGATACACTTGGCGCGAGACTTATTTCGTGCTGTTCGACGATCTCCGGCGACGACCGCGACTGGAGGATTTGCGGCGGGAACTGCAACCGTATCGAGAAACCTTGCAAATTCTGGACGCCGTGTCGAATTCCGAAGGCCGGCTGAGAAAGCTGACCGTTGCGTCGTACGAGGATCATTCGGCCCTGGAAATCGTCTTCCGACAGGGAGCAAACGTCGTCGCCGAAATGGATGCTCTCGTCCAAATTCTCGAAAAAGGTTGTTCGACGAAGGAAAAGGAGCGACTCCACGCGGTAAAACACTGGTCGCTCAAGTTCGACGTTCTCCATTTCGAACAGACGGCCGGTACGGCGGCGTTCAAGATCGTTAAAAAGCCGGAACTGAGTTTTCCGCCGCCGCATTCCGATGTCGTACTCCGGGACTCCTTTTCAACGAAACCACGAGCCGATAAACTTAGCCGAAAGTCGGACAAGGCGTCGAAAACCGATCCGTCCGTTCGGCGGTCGCGATTCCGATTCGATGCGAATTCCTACGAAAACTGCCTTGCCGGCGGCGTCGGCGAAGAATACGCCCGAAAAATCGACCGTCAGGAAGCCGAAGCGGAGACCGCCGAGTCGTTCGAACGCGTCGATCCGAACACACTCGTCCTGGTCCTCGAAATCCTGTGTCGCCTGACCGGCGGTATCGCCCTCGACCCGGCCAGCGGAACCATTTTTCAGTGAACAGTGAACAACGACTAGTGAACAGTGGAAAAAAGAACATCCACTGCAATCACCGTTTTGGTTTCTTCATCGTTCACTGTTCACTATTCACTGTTCACTATTCACTGTAATGATCGCAAAGGAAATGAAGCGTGGTGAGGTTCTTGTCTTCAACGGCGCCCCCTGTATGATCGAGGGGGTGCAGGTCCAGTCGCCGTCGGCTCGGGGAGCCGCGACATTGTACAAGTTCCGGGCAAGGAATCTCGTCTCGAAACAGAAGGTCGATTTCACGCTCAAGGGAACCGAATCGCTTCCCGAAGCGGACTTTTCCCGTCGGGAAGTCAAATATCTCTACAGCGACGCCGATGATTGCATCTTCATGGACAATCAGGATTACAACCAGTATTCGCTGAAAAAGCCCGATGTCGAAGAAGAAATGCAGTACATCACGGAAGAGCTCGAAGGTATTCGAGCCTTGATTTACAACGACGAATGCGTCGGTATCGAAGTTCCCGCCGCGGTCGCCCTCAAAGTCGTGAAATGCGATCCGGCGGCCCGAGGAAACTCCGCGACGAGCCGAGCGAAACCGGCGACCCTCGAAACCGGACTCGAAGTTCAGGTTCCTGAATATCTCGAAGAAGGCGAAATCGTTAAGGTCGATACCCGAACCGGCGAATTCCTGAGCCGAGCGTGAGCTTTCGCTGAAAACGGTTGTACTCTTTTTCGTCATCCCCGCGCAGGCGGGGACCTAGAGAGCAATCTTCGATATGCTCTTGCATACGTTATTGAAGGGTGCAAACGGTTAGCAATATCTTTCGTCTAGGTCCCCGCCTTCGCGGGGATGACGATATTTTACTTTTTGCGAAGGTTCATCCATGCCGAGGATAGTTCCCCATCTGATCATTGTCGGCGTTGGCCTGCTGGGTTCGTCGATCGGCTTGGCCGTAAAGAAACGGAACCTCGCGGAAACCGTGATCGGTATCGGACGCCGTCGGGAAACCCTCGACATCGCCCTGCGGCGAGGAGCGGTCGACGTCGTTTCCACGGAACTCGACATCCTGGCGAACATCGACGACGGCATCGCGGTGATCTGTACGCCGGTTGGAGCGATTGTCGGAGACGCCGACCGGATTGCTGCGGTGAATGCCGGTTTGCTCCTCAGCGACGTCGGCAGCACGAAAAGCGATATCTGCCGGGAATTGGAGCAGCGAAGCCGCCGATTTGTCGGCGCCCATCCGATTGCCGGAAGCGAAAAGAGCGGGCCCGAATACGGCGACGCCGATTTGTTTCTCGACCGCCTGACCGTTTTGACGCCGACGACTTCGAACCGTCCGGAAGACGTCGAACGGCTTCGACGTTTTTGGGAATCTCTCGGTTCCCGGGTGCTCTGCATGGAGCCGGAGAGGCACGATGAAATCCTTGCGAAAACCTCTCATCTTCCTCACGCCATCGCGGCGACGCTCGCCTCGTTGTTGCGCGAGGAAGAGCGGCCGTTTTGCGGAACAGGATTCGCCAGCACGACACGAATCGCCGCCGGGCCGCCGCCGGTCTGGACCGATATTTTTCTCGCCAACCGCTTGCCGCTTCTCGACGCTCTGGAAGAGTTCGGTGAACGCCTCGAATCGTTGAAATCCGCTCTCCGGGAAAACGACGCAGCAGCCGTCTCGCAATTTCTCGAATCGGCGAAAAAAAACATTTAGCCGGTACTCCGGTGTCGACGCTTGTTTTTTGCGGAAATTCCCTCCGTGCTTCGCGGCTAAAATGCAAGCGGGTTGCCGAGTTGCCGAGTGAATACAATACTTTTCCATGAAGACCGTGGGACTGGTTTTCGCGAACCCGGTTAGGTACAATGTTTTCCGACTTTCGTTTGTCGAAGTCCGTTCCTCTCCAAACCGGTCGTTCCCATGAAAAATTTCTTTTTCTCGTTTTTTCTCGCTGCCTTCCTTTCCGTTTCCGCGATTTCGGCGGCGGAGTTTTACGTCGCCCCGCACGGCACGCCGACGAGCCGTGGAACGAAAGACGAACCTTTTGGCAACCTCGACGACGCCCGAAACGCCATCCGCTTGGCCCGCAAGGACGGCTCCGTCAAACCGGATGAAAAAGTCGTTGTCCGGGTCGCGCCGGGAAAGTATTTTCTGAAAGAATCCTTCGAACTCGGCAAACAGGATTCCGGAACGGAAACCGGACCGGTCGAATTCCGTTCCGAGACGAAATTCGGTGCGGAATTGGTCGGCGGTATCGGAGTTCCCGTCGAAGCGTTCAAGAAAATCGACGACGCGGCAATTCTCAAACGTCTCGATCCGGCGGTTCACGGCAAGGTGCTTGTCGCCGATCTGAATGCTCTGGGCGTTTCTCCGATGGGAGAATGGGCTCGGGAATTCAAGGGGCGGCCCAATGCTCCGCCGGAACTTTTCTTCGACGGCGATCCGATGACGCTCGCCCGTTGGCCGAACGAAGGCTGGGCCGGCTTCAAGACGACGCTCGACAGCGGAATGCCGCACGACGACAAAACCGGGGAAGCGAACAAACTGGCCGCAGAAAAAGCGAAAGTCGAATACAAGCATCCCGAAGTCGATACGACCAAGCGGCACGGCGGCGCGTTTTTGTACGATGAAGAATCACTGAAACTCCGTGATCCTGACCGGATCGCTCGTTGGAACGTCGCCGACGGCGTCTGGATTTGCGGGTACTGGACCCATGATTGGGCCGACGAAACGCTCCGTGTCGCTTCCATTGATCCGGCAACGAAAATCCTGCAAATCGACGGCGTTCACGGTTACGGAATCGGCGGCAACAGTTGGACCGGATATTCCGAACGGCGATACTTCGCGATGAACCTGCTCGAAGAACTCGACGCTCCCGGCGAATGGTATCTCGACCGCAAGGCGAATCGGTTGTATTTTTATCCGCCGAAATCGCTCGACGGCGCTTCGGTGATTCTCTCGATTCTCGACAAACCGCTCGTTTCGCTGAAAGACGTCGATTTCGTTCGATTTTACGATTTTTCGTTCGGTCCGACTTTCAGCGGCGGCGTCGACATCATGGGAGGAACGAAGAACGCCCTGTTCGGTTGCCGCGTCTACAATACGGGCCGACACGGCGTTCGTATGGAAGGCGGAACGACGAACGTCGTTCGCGGTTGCGATGTTTTCAACATCGGTTCCGTCGGAATCACGATGAACGCCGGAGACCGTAAAACCCTGAAACCCGGCGATCTCCGAGCGGTCAACAATCACGTTCATCATTTCGGTCGTTTGCAGCGAACCTATGCCGGAGCCTTCGGTTTGCAGGGCGTCGGCAACGTGGTCCGCAACAACACGATGCACGACGGTCCCCATTGCGCGATTTTGTACGGCGGCAACGAGAACCGGATCGAGCGCAACAATATTTACGACGTCGTCCGGGAAACCAGCGACGCCGGAGCCCTCTACACCGGCCGAGATTGGACGACGCAGGGAAACGTGATCGAGGAGAATTTCATCCACGATCTTGGAACATCCGATTCGCATGGCACGATGGGCGTCTATCTCGACGACTGCGATTGCGGCGACACGATCCGGCGCAACGTTTTTTACAAAGCGAGCCGGGCCGTGTTTATCGGCGGCGGTCGCGATAATTTCGTGCAGAATAACGTCTTCATCGACTGTTATCAAGGAATCGCTCTCGACTCGCGCGGCATGACATGGAAGCAATGGAACACGCCGGGAGACAGTTGGGATCTCGAAGGAAAAGCGGAAAAATTGAATTACAAAAATCCGCCGTGGAGCGAACGATATCCGAAACTCGCGAAAACCATGGAGAACTTGCCGCAAGCCCCGCTCGGTTGCGTGTTCGAGAAGAATATCATGATCGACTGCAAGCAATGGATCAGCCTCGATGGCAACGTCCTTAAACTTCTTGCGAGAACGGACATCGAGGACAATATCGTCGTTTCGGAGAATCTCGTCGTCGAAAACGTCGTGAAGAGCAATGATCCGAAACTTCCAGAAAAGGAAAAATCGGAGCAAAAATTCCTGACGGACGTCGAACCCGGTTTCGTCGACGCCGCGAAACTCGACTTCCGCTTCACAAAGGGGTCGAAATTGCTCGAATCGCTGCCGAAAGGATTTGAAACGATCCCCGTCGAGGAAATCGGAATTTTTGTCGACGAATACAGGAAAACGAAATAAAACCCAAGACGATCTGCGTGGTTCAAACGCAAACGATAGGCCGACCTTATGTCCTTGTTTCTTTTTACGACTTGTCAACTTGGAGCCGAGAACGTTCTCAAAGCGGAAACGCTTCGGGAGTTTCCGGATTTTCGTTTTTCGTTTTCCCGGCCCGGTTTCCTGACGTTCAAGATTTCCGAGGAACGTTACGAAAACCGCGAAACGCTCCCGACTTTTTTTTCGAAGACTGTTTTCAGTCGCACCGCGGCGTTTTCGATCGATAAAATCAACGACGTCGGCGGCGTCTGGAAACTTCTTGAGACGCGGAATATTTTGGTCGACAGGCTCCATGTTTTCCAGCGGGACCCGGAGGTTCCCGGCAACGACTTCGAGCCGGGCCCGACGCCGAACGATCTTGCGATTCATCGAACGTTAATCGATTCCTGTCCGACTCCGCAGCGTCTCGGTGTCGGAGCGAACGACTTACGGCTTCCTGCTCAGCCGGGTGAAACGGTCGCCGATCTCGTCCAGGTCGACAACGATCAATGGTTGCTCGGCGTTCATTTTGTCGACAAAAATTCGCCGATTCAAGCGAAATACTCCGGCGGCACGGTTCCGATTGCGCTGCCGAACGACGCGGCGTCTCGAGCCTGGTTGAAATTCGAAGAGGGGCTGCGCTGGGCGGAGTTTCCGATCGGTTTCGACAGCCGTTGCGCCGACATCGGGGCGTCGCCCGGCGGCGGCTCACAAACCCTGCTCGCCCGGGGAGCAAAAGTTTTGGGAATTGACCCGGCGGAAATCGATCCCATCGTGCTGCGGCATCCGAACTTCGAACACGTTCGCGGTCGGATTCGCCAGGTCAAACGGACCGTGTTCCGCAAGGTCCGCTGGATCATCGCCGATATGAACGTCGCGCCAGGATACGTCCTTGATGTGTTGGAAGAATTATTGTCCCGAAACGACGTCGACGTTCGCGGACTGCTCTTCACGCTGAAGCTCTTCCAATGGGAACTCGCCGAAGATATTCCGGCGGCCGTCGACCTGATCAAACGCTGGGGGTTCAACGTCGTCGCGGTCAAACAACTTGCGTTCAACCGCCGCGAAATCATGGTCGCTGCCCGGAAGATTCCCTTTAAGCGGTAAAAAAGAGCGCCGGGGTACCGGCTAAATGATGAAACGGAACATTTAGCCGGTACTCCGGCGCTTTCCGGTTTCAGGTTCCAACAAAACGCGGAACTCTTTCTGGTTCGGACAATACCAGAAACAGCGACCGCAGGCGAAGCATCGGCCCGGATCGACTTCGTAATCGGTTCGACGTCGCCGCAAGGTCAGAAAAACGAATTTCAAACCGATCACGGTTCCGATCCAGACGCCGAGCCAGAGTCCCGCTGTCCGAAATCTTTCGATTCTCGTCAAGGCCTGACGATAGACGTCGTTGTACGGCGTTCCGGTTTGGACCACGGTTCGCGTCTCCGGGAAGTTGCCGAAGGAATCGACGAGCTTCGTTTCCTCGGCGTAAAGCAATTCCGCCAGCCGGACGTCCCGATGCCAGGACGCAAAGGTCGGACCGATCCGATGTCCGAGAAACGCGAAAAATCCGATCAGAATCGGCAACGCGACGAGAGCCGCGAGCAAACGTTTCGGACCGAGTTTTCGTTCCAAACCGGTCGGCGGCGACGTCGGCGGAAGAATCGCGTTATACGGACAGATTTCCTCGCAGAGCCGACATTTCGTGCAGTCGCCCGGCGTTACGGAAACCTTTTTCATCGTCAACGAACCGCAAAGACCGAGCAGCGCTCCATACGGACAGAGAAACCGGCAAAACGGTCGCCCCACGAAAAAACCGAGAACGAACACGAACGAGCTGAAAATCAGAACGGAATAGAGGCCGCTCATCCGAAAGAATCCGACATATGGATCACAACGGCAAACCCAATAACCGAGTCCCGTCGCCACGAAAAAAACACCAAGACCGAGCCAAACATATCGAAGCAAGCCGAGAGCGTGTTCGACGCCGTCGGGAATCTTGACGGGTTTCACGGCGGTCAATTCCTGTACTGATCCGAGCGGACAGACGCCGGAACAGAAGACTCGACCGAAAAACAGGGCCGTCAGCAACGGAACCACGAACAACACCAGAACAGTCCACGGCAAGAAGGTCGTCGGTTGAAGGAAGGCGTCAACGATATTTTGAAACATTCCGACGGGACAGGGACAGCCGTTCATCGCGAAACCGAGTACGGCGACCGACGCGACCGCCGACAGGAAAAGAAGTCGCCGGGACCGCCAATAAAAAGCCCCGAGAACGGCAAGGCACAGAAACATGCCGTACACGACGACGGCCGTCCCGTTTTCCGTCGTTGCCGAACAAAGAGGAAACGGCGTCGGTGTCGGCGGCAACGTGTAGTTCGATTCGAAAACCGGCGGCGGATTACGTGGAATCGCCCCGACAATCGGAACCAGAAAAATCACGAAAAAAGGAGCGAAAAAAAAGTTCTTCATTCGTCCGATTTTAGTGTATTTCGCAAATTCGTGCCAGCCCCAAGTTCTCCAAGGACAATCCGCCAAGAATAATTGGGAGTTCGAATCGTCGTCGTGCGTCGGCGTTGGTTTTCTGTTTTTCGACTTCGAACGAACCAAAAAATTTGCCTTTCTGATTGTCCGGCCTAGAATTGAATCAGAGTGATTGTCGTGAATCAATCAAACAATGTTTGGCTTTCGTAGATAATACCGTTTCCGATACGCGCTTCGCGGCTAAAACGCAAGCGATCGACGAAACGGGAACGATACTTTTCAGCGAGAGCCTTGCGAGGTACATCATGCCTAAAAGTATTATTAAGAAAATCGTCGGTATCGCCAAGAAAGTCGCCCCCGCCGGTCAAACGCGGGTTTCCGGCCGCGGAGGAAAACGGCCCGGAGCCGGACGTCCGAAGGGAAGCGGCAAATACGGCTGCCCCACGCAAGCCGTTCGTATTCCGATTCATCTGAAAGACGAAGTTATTGCGTTCGTCATGGCGAAGATCGAGGCCGAGAAATAGGATCGGGAACCGGGACCATGGGAACCGGGACCACAGGTCCCGGCTCTTGAACGAATCTTTATTCGCTGAGGAATACGAAGGTTCCCTTTTTGTTGCAGACGATCACGTCGGGCACCTTGTCGCCGTTCAGATCGACCGCCGTGACCTGCGTGCCGACGCCGCTGTCGGCATCGATCTTATGCGGAAGGAACTCCACACCCCCCTTGCCGTCACGCTTCGTTTCGAACCAATAGAGTACCGCCGGAGCGTCCGCTTCCTTGTCGCCCTTCGGACCATGCGCCCAGAATCGTTTTCCCGTCACGAAATCCATGACGCCGTCGCCGTTGAAGTCGGCCAAATCGAAGGCATGCATCTGAGTGAAGCTCAGGACGTTGCCGCCTTCACTCGGCGGTTCGACCGGCATGATTTCCTTCTTTTCGAACGAAATTTTTCCGTCGGCGTCTTTTACCTGCTTCCAATAAACGAGGCCGTAGAGATGACAATGCCAGGCACAGACCACGTCATTCAGGCCGTCGCCGTTAAAATCGTACACGAGCATATGCGACGGGGCGGGACCGAAATCGAATGGATGGAACGTCCACGGCCATTGCTTGGCGTCCGCCGGCTGCTCCCACCAGCCCTTGGGATCGATCATGTCGACCCGGCCGTCGCCGTTGACGTCGCCGGCCCCGATGCCGTGGGTGTAGCGTTGATACCGCTTGTCTTCGTTTGAAACATGATGAAAGGTCCATTGAGGGGCGTCGTTCGCGATCTTGAAAGATCCGAAGCCGAACTTGGCGTTCCTGTTGTAAATCGGTCCTTTGCCGAGTCCCTTGACGATCTCGACCCATTGTTGTGACTCGTTGCCGAGTTCTTCCAAAGCCATGTATTTTTTCCAATACCCTTCGGCGCCTTTCGGGTTTTCGAACCAATACGATTGCGTTCCGGGATGCGGGCAGACGAACACGTCGTCCCAACCGTCGCCGTTCAGGTCGGCGGTGAAGACCGTGAAGTTGTCGGAATAGCCTTCAGGCTTGAAGTCCTTGACTTCATAAATCTCGTGCTTTTTCGTGAAGTCGGGACCCTCGTACCAATACGGTCCGGCGACGACGTCGAGTTTGCCGTCCTTGTTGAAGTCGCCGTAATAGGAGCCTTCCGCGTAGAATTTGTCGCTCAGGACGATTTTCTTATATTTCGGTTCCTTCGGCGTCTGCGTTTGACCGACGACGCACGGGACCATCAAAAACAGTGTCGACAACACCAACAGGCAAAGTCGCTTCATAGGGGCTCCAAAGTCGTGTAAGAGGAAAAAGGGAAAACAACTCGTCCGATCAGTATAGCAATTCCCATGGGTCGGAACAACCGTCCGAACGCGAAAGAATTCCTCTTGATTTTTTCTCCGGAGACGTCGATAATGAACGTACCGGAGCGCTCGGTGTGCGCCCCCTGACGTATCGTTTTTCAACAAAGATCGAATCCGTTCCGATCTTTTCATTGTTCGAAAACGTTTAGCGATTCCATGCGACGTGTCTTTCTCTTGACCTTGGTTCTCGCTTGTTGGCCGCTCACGTTGCTGGCCGATGTGTTCGTACTTAAAGACGGCGGAACACTCGAAGGCGAATGGACGAATCCCAACGAGATGCCCCGAAAAACGTATACGGTTCGAACATCGGACGGTATCGAAACGAGTCTCGACGTCAAATCGGTCGAGCGTGTCCGAAAAGGAGAAAAAGAAGCCGTTGCCGAATACAACGCTTTTGCTCCGTTCAAAGAGGATACGGTCGCCAATCACCTTGAAATCGCGGAATGGTGCCGCCAACAACGGTTGACCGATCTCTGGAAGCGGCATCTTCACCGTGTTTTGGAACTCGACACGGACAACAAGACGGCCAGACAGCTTCTCGGACACATTCAGCAGGACGGCAGTTGGGTGACGCGGCAGGAAATGCTCGGCGGCAAGGGATATATTCAGGTCGGTAATTCCTGGAAGACGCGGCAGCAGATTGATCTTGATCAGTATTTCGACAAAAAGAGCAAACTCGAAAAGGATTGGGACCGTCGCGTCGACGCATTGCGGGCAAACGTTTTTTCCAATCCGAAGGGGCAGGTCGAGTTGGCGACGATCGACGATCCTCTTGCCGCCGGAGCATTGGTCAAATCGCTGCCGCTGGAGTCAAATCCGGACGTTCGAATCCTGATGATTCAGGCGTTGGGAAACATCGGAACTTCGGCGGCTCTCCATGAGATCGCCCGCTGGTCGATGGACGCGAGGGAATCGAACAACGAGGTTCGTCGGACCTGTATCGAGGCGATCAGGAAAAATCCCTCGGCGTTGCCGGCAATTGTCGGATTCTATGCTCGGCATCTCAATGCGGACAGTGGAACGGTGACGATCAACCGGGCCGCGTACGCTCTCGGACAGATCGGCGGTCACGCCGCGATTCCGCAGCTGATCGACGCCTTGGTGACGACGCACGTCGAAATCCGAACCGTCAACGCTCAGGGATCGACTGGAATGAGCAGCGGCTCGAACGGTTCCGGCGGACTGACATGGGGCCAAAAAACGGAACGATTCGTTTCGGATGTCGCAAACGTCGAGGTTCGAAACGCCTTGATGCTCCTCACCAAAGTCGATTTCCAATTCGATAAAAACGCGTGGAGGGCCTGGTTGATCGACATGCGCCGCACGCCGTCGTTCAACGCTCGACGAGGTTAAGAGCCGGGACCTGTGGTCCCGGTCTCGAACAAACGGTCCCGGTCTTGAACAAAACGGCGGACGAATTACAATGGGTCTCTTTCCGAATTGTCCCGTGACTTCTTTTCCATGCGCAAACTACTCGACGACAAACTCGCCCGATTTGAAGAACTCGAACGCCTGATGGTCGATCCCGAGGTCTTGGCCGACTCGTATCGGATGCAGCAGGTTGCGCGGGAACACGGAACCGTCGCCAAGCTGGCGACAAAATATCGGCGATTCAAGCAACTTAATCGCGAAATCGAAGAAGCCGACGAAATGCTCCATTCGCCGGACGCCGAGCTTCGAGAACTCGCCGAGATGGAAATTCCTGAACTCAAAACGGAACGGGAAACGCTCTGGAACGAGCTGCTCGACATGACAATCGGCGGCGAAGACGCCAACCGGGCGAGTCTCGTCCTCGAAATCCGAGCCGGAACCGGCGGCGATGAGGCGGCTCTTTTCGCTCGGGACCTCTATGAAATGTACAAACATTACAGCGAGGACAAAGGTTGGAAAGTCGAAGTTCTGTCCCTGAATCCCACCGAACTCGGCGGTTTCAAGGAAATCGTTCTCGGCGTTGAGGGCGAAGGCTGCTTTCGACATCTTCAGTTCGAGAGCGGCGGACACCGGGTCCAACGGGTTCCGGAAACGGAAGCTAAGGGCCGAATCCATACATCAGCCGCGACCGTCGCCGTTATGGCGGAACCCGAAGACGTCGAAATCGACCTGAAACCGGAAGATTATCGAAAAGATATTTTTTGTGCGAGCGGTCCCGGCGGGCAGCACGTCAACAAAACGGCTTCCGCGATTCGCCTGACCCATTACGAGACCGGAATCGTCGTCAGTTGTCAGGATGAAAAGAGTCAACACAAGAATTTCGCCAAGGCCCTCCGAGTACTCAGGACCCGGCTTTACGAAGCAAAACGCGAGGAAGAACAGAAAAAACGCTCCGAAGAGCGAATGAGCAAAATCGGTAGCGGCGACCGCAGCGAAAGGATTCGAACCTATAATTTCCCGGAGAACCGCGTCACCGACCACCGAATCGGCTTGACTCTCTACAAACTCGACAACATTCTCGCAGGAAATCTGGCCCCCGTTGTCGACGGCCTGCTGGAATACGAACGACAGGAACTTCGAAGCGCGTTTGGCGGAGCAGAGTAAAACGCTCCCATGCGGCCTTGAGAAACGCAATCACCGGACGATTACGACACCAATATTGTTTTGTGGGGATTAGCCACGGAAGACACGGAAAATCACGGAGAGCCCCCTTCAAAATCTTTTCCGTGTTTTTTCCGTGCTTTCTGTGGCGAAAAAACAATTCTGGGTTTGGTGGAGTACTATACTACAAACGGGGGCAGACTGCACGTTTTCCCCGCTTTACCCCCCAAGTTCCGGAGGAGTACCGCCTACACTTGGGGCTCTTTTCAGTCGAAACCGAAAAAGGTAATTTCTAGCCGTTTTCAGTATATTTCGAATTAGGCGATTTTCTTTCCCTTGAGTTGATAAACATATCGCAAGATTTCGACGACGGCGGTAAAGTGCTCTTCCCGAATCGGTTGGCCGATCTCGACCGTATGATAAAGAGATTGGGCGAGCGGCTTCTTTTCGATGATCGGAATTCCGTGTTCCAACGCAATCTGCCGGATTCGCTGGGCGAGGAATTCGGCGCCCTTGGCAACGACGATCGGAACTTGCATCGTTTTCGGATCGAACTTCAACGCAACGGCCAAATGGGTCGGATTCGTCACGACGAAGTCGGCATCGGAGGCTCCTTGGACGGCACGCTGCTTTTGAGCCATTTCGCGTTGAATTTGCTTCCGCTTTCCCATAATCTGCGGATCGCCGAGCATGTTTCTCATTTCTTCGCGCATTTCCTGGTCCGACATCCGAAGATCCTGGCTGAACTTCCATTTTTGGTACATGTAATCGATAATCGCGATGAGTACCAGAGCAACGGCGACTTTCAGGGCGATCCAGAGCAGCGTTTGGACAAGATAGGAGCATATTTGTCGCTCTTCGAGGTCGGTCATCGCGAGGATTTCGCCGATTTCACCACGAACAGCGTAGAAAGCGACGATCGCGCAGATAATGATCTTCACGATGCCCATCGCAAGCCGGACAACGCTCTGCATCGAGAAAATACGGCCGAATCCCTTGATCGGATCCAAACGGGTAAAATCGAAGCCCAGCTTGTCCGGCATCCACATGATACCGACCTGTGCAAGATTCGCCCCGACCGCGACGAAAAGCAACGAGCCGAAAAACAGCGACAAGGGACCGAGAAACCGGATCGTCGTTTCGTAATAATGCGCGATGTACGAGTTGACAAGACCGCCGTTCTCCATGTTCTCGGCAATCAAGAGAAATGGCTCCCGAAGCGAATACCGCGTAAAAATTCCGAAGGTATCGGCAATTTGACGACCGAGCGTCATGAGAAGAAGGATGGCGGCCAACAAGACGAGCGACGCCGCCAAATCTTGACTTTTCGCGACCTGACCTTCATCGCGCGCCTGTTGACGCCGATGTTCGGTCGGTTCATGTTTTTTATCTCCTCCTTCTTCCGCCATCGTCTTCCTGACCGTGTGATATCGTTTCGCGCTGCGCGGCTAAAACGCAAGCGGCACTCTACGGTTTTTTCGCCGCGGAGTCAAGGTCGTATGACGGCAGCGGAATCTGCGGATATCCCATCGTCGACTCGGTGAGCGTCGCCCGATAGTTCCGGTCCTGCAGGAACGTCGTTCGGCGGTCCTTGGCCGGAATCGTCGTGCTGTAAATCCGGATTTCGCCGTCCAGCGACGTAACGACTTCCTCTCGCCAGTCGCCGAACAGGTCGGCGACCAGGCGGATGCTCCCCTCGAATTGGGTGTTGTCGACCTTTTCGAACGACGGATAGCTGACGGGAGCATTGTCGATGATCAACTTCCGTTGAAGGCCGGCGTCCCACCAAACCGACTTCGGTGAGAGGCTTCGACGCGGAAACTGTTCCGGCGTTTCCAGCACGTTGCCCTTGGCGTCTCGCAACCAGCGATCGGTTTCGGAATTCTCTTCGCCGTTCCAGGTTTCGCAGCCGGGATGAGCGGCGTCGATATCGGAAACCATTCCGGTCGCGTGGATATGCGACGTCGGTTTGTCGTGTCCCCAAAGGATTTCACCGGTTTTGGCATCGACCATGCAGACGCCGTTTCGCTCCCGCTGCCGGGTTTCGATACCGTAAACGACTTCCCAACCCGGACGCGTCGGATCAAGATCACCAACGTAAACATGGTCCGGATGTCCGAGTTTCAGCTCCCAAAGGATGCTGCCGTCGTCGTCCAACGCAATGGAACCGAGGATCAGCTCGTCCCGACCGTCTCCGTCCAGATCGACGGCATGCGTCGTATGGGCTCCCTGCCCCCAACGGCCCTTGTCTTTGTCCCAGCGATTGTCCCAACGCCAAAGCTCTTCAAGTTTATCCCCGGGCAGCATTTGGTAAGCAATCGCGATCATCCGGGTATAAGTTCCCCGCAGCGCAACGAGACACGGCGTCTTGCCGTCGAGATAGGCGACACAAAGCTGGTTCCGGCTCGAATAATTATAGGCGAATCCGTCGCGGCTCGGCCAGTCGATCCGGGCTCGCTCCTTGCCGGTCTTGCCGTCGAGAATCGAGAGGTGTTCCGGACCGGTATAGACCCGACCGGTGTCGCCCCGAAAGTCGCCGGGACTGGTTTTGACCGCGATTTCCGCGCAGCCGTCGCCGTCGAGATCGGCGACGACATACGGCGAGTACCAGATTCCCTGCTCGATACCCCAACCGAGATCACGCTCCCAAAGGAAAGTTCCGTCCGATTTATAGGCTTGCAGCTTGTAGGGACCGGGACTCTGGTTCCAATACAGATACCACGGATCGATGTTGCTATTCGGTGTTTTGATGACATAATCGAGCTTGCCGTCGCCGTCCAAATCGACCAGCGCGATGCTCGCGAACGACTTTTCGCCCTTCAACGGAATCGAGACGTACGGCTTGTCGAGAGCTGAAGCGGGAACCGAAGATTGCTCGCTGCCGGATACCCGAACGCTCCAATTGAAATGTTGGTCGGCGGGAACGTCCTTGTCGACGAAATCCGTCGTCTGGACGATCGGAACGGCGTTCCGCTTTTCTTCTTTGCCGTCCGGAACGGAGCGGTAAACGTCGAAACCGGCGTCGGTTTTGTCCGTGTTGAGCAATCGCCAACTTAGGTAAACGTCTTTATCCTTTCGGAGAGCAACGAGTCCCCTGTCGAGATTTTCCTCTCGACGCTCCTTGGCGTAACCTTCGACTTTTTTCGGGGCAGGTTGGAGTTCCGCGTCGCTCGGTCGCGAAATCGTCCATTCGGCAAGGTTGAAGACCGCGCCGTCCGGAGCGGAAATTGCCGGAACCAACCCCTGAATGCCTTCCGGCACGGTAACGTAAGCGTGAATGCAGCACCAGACGTTTCCTTCTTCGCCGGGCTCCGGTCGGAAGGTTCCAAAAGCAAACGGTTCCTTGCCGGGAAGGCCGCCCTGCCACGGCAGAAGAACCAGCGATGGTTTGCCGCGTTCCACATTGATTCGCAACGAGACGAAAACACGGTCTCCCGGCGAGACCTTGAACGGCTCGGTCGGCATCAAATTGAAGGCGAGACCGTCGACCGAGGCGATACGCCAAGTCGATTTGTCTTGATATTTTTTGCCGTTGTCGACCCAGGAACGCGGAATTCTTCCCCGTTGTTGAAGAAACTCCTTGTTTCCTTTGAAAGCCAATGATTTCGCCAAGGAACTATCCGTCGAGGGAACCAATTGAAGAAACTCCGCTCCGGGAGCGGGGAGTTCTCGCTCCGGTTCGAGCAGGACGACTTTGTCGAGCTTTTCCAGTTTGAATTCCGAGCAACGAGTCTTGGCGACGCCGTGTCCGGTAATTCGGGGAAGAATCGACACCCCGCCCCATGGAATCACGAATTCGTCCGTGATCGTCTTCGTCTCGCAAGGACCTCGCTGTTCAGCGTTGCCTTGCGTCCAGGAAATGATTCTTTTTTCGCTGTCGAACAATCCGACCGTAAAACCAACGATTCCTTTTTCTTCGTTTTGAACCTTGAACGAGATGCGAAACGCGTCGCCGGGCGAAACCGGAATGTTCGGACAGAGAGAAACGGCCCAATCTTTCGAACCGGTGTGGGCGATAACGTAGTCGCCGTTTTCCATGTTCAAGGTCGCGGTGTTGGGTTCACGGCTCCACATCGTTTTACCGTTCAGAACCCACGCCGGCGTATCCTCCGCCGTGAGGGAAGAGGAAATCACGCAGCCAAGCAATAGCGTGAAAAACAAAGCAATTCTTTTCATCGTACGTGTTCAATAAAGGGAGATTGGCAACGAAAAGCACGCCCGGTTCGATAAGGCGACCACCCGAACCGGGAATTGGTATGCAATCGGAATGGAACCGACGGCATAAAACTTTTTCGGGCAGCACATTGACGGCGAACCGGCATTAGGCTTCCGCTCGAAAGTTTCCTACCCAAGAGCCGGGGGTGTAGGCGGTACTCCGCCGTAGCCCCCGGATGGTTTGTGTTCTGGACGATGCGAAACCTTGGGAATATCTTTTTCGAGCGAAACTGCATTATCCGTCATTGCGGCGGAGTATCGCCATTATTCCGGCTGTTGTTTGTCGTTTTGTTTGTCGTTTTGTTTGCCGAGTGCTTTGCCGAAGATTTTGGAAAACGCCTCGGACCAAACCGTCAGCAGCACGAAGAGGACCGGCGTGACGTAAATACCGACCATCGTTTCGGTCAACATTCCGCCGAAGACCGGCGTTCCGATCGCGTGACGGCTGTTCGCTCCGGCTCCCGACGCGATCATGAGCGGCACGATACCCAAAATGAACGCGAACGACGTCATCATGATCGGTCGCAATCGCAACCGGCCCGCTTCGAACGCCGATTGGACGATCGGTTCGCCGTTGCGACGCCGTTCGACGGCGAATTCCGTGATCAGAATCGCGTTCTTCGCCGAGAGTCCGACCATCAGGATGAAGCCGATCTGTGTGTAAACGTTGACGTCGAGTCCCCGACAGGCGACGGCGAGCAGCGCGCCGCCGATTCCCAGCGGAACGGCCATCAAAATGATGATCGGCGTCGACCAGCTTTCGTACTGGGCCGACAAAACGAGGAACGCGAACGCCACGGAAAGGGCGAAAACGATCATCGTAACGTTGCCGACGGTCGCTTCCTGAAACGACATACCGGTCCATTCGAAGCCGAACCCGGTCGGCAGTTCGGACGGAGCCGACAATTTTTTGAACATTTCGATTCCCTGTCCGGTACTGACTCCTTCCACGAGCTGCGCCGAAATGTACGCCGTCGGATAAAGTTGGAATCGCGGCAGCAGTTGCGGACCGACCTGTTCACGGAGTTCGGCAATCGCCCGGATCGGGACCATTTTGCCGTCCGGGTTCTTGAACTTCATGTTGAGCACGCTTTCGCCGACGGCCCGGTAATCTCCCTGGGCCTGGACCGTGACCTGATAAACGTTATCGAACAGGTTGAAGTCGTTAACGTACACCGAACCGTAATACCCCTGCAAGGCGTTGAACACTTCGCTGAGCGAAACACCCATTTTCTTGACTTTGTCGCGGTCGATATCGAGATACAGTCGGGGAGCGTAGGGTTGGAACGTGCTCTGGACCCGCGTAAACAGGCCGGTTTTCATCGCCCGGTCCATCAAGTCGTTCGCCGTGTCGAACGTTTCGTTGATTCCATTGTTCCCTTGGTCGAGCAATTGATATTCGAGTCCGCCCGCTGTTCCCAAACCGAGGATCGGCGGCGGCGGAAACGCGAGAACCGTCGCCTCGGGAATTTCTGAAAACCGTTTCGCCCATTTTCCGTACAGGACGGGGAGAACGCCGGCGATCGCTTTCTCCTTGTCTTCCTTCGATTCCAGTCCCAAGGCGATTTTCAGCATCTCCATCCGGGAGGGATACCGTTTTTCCCACGGACTCAGGACGATGATTCCGAGCGCCGAGTTGGACGAGTTCGCTCCGTCGAGCATCGAGTACCCGCAGACGAAAATCACGTCCTTGATTCCCGTGTTTTCCTTGCCGAATTTTCCTTCTTCCTCGTCGAACATCGCCTGCATCTTGTCGACGACCCGCTGCGTTCGCTCCAAGGTCGAGCCCTCTGGTAATTTCACGTCGACGAAGAGCACGCCCTGGTCTTCGTTCGGAATGAACCCGCCCGGCAAGACCATGAAGGCGTGATAGATCAAATAAAGCAGCCCGAACCAAAGGGCGAAAACGATCCAGCGGCTCGCGATCACCCCTTTGACCGTTCCGAGATAAAAATTGGCGTAGGCGTTGAAACAGGTATTGAACCAACGGAAAAAGAAGAACTTTTTCTCTTCCGGAATGCTTTTTCGCAGCAGAATCGCGGAGAGGGCCGGGGCGAAGGTCAACGCGCAGATTGCCGAGATGCAGACCGCTCCGGCGATCGTCAACGCGAACTGCCGATAGATTTCGCCGACGATTCCCGGAACCATCGAGGTCGGAATGAAGATCGACATGAGCACGAACGTCGTCGCGATGATCGGCCCGGAGACTTCATCCATCGCTTTTCGAGCCGCTTCGTAGGAACTGAGATTTTCCTCATCCATGAGCCGGGTCGTGTTTTCGACGACGATGATCGCGTCGTCGACGACGATTCCGATCACCAAAATCAGGCCGAAGAGCGTCAACGAGTTGACCGAGAAGCCGATGCACCACATCAAAAAGAAGCAACCGACCAACGAAACGGGAACGGTAAGCGTCGGAATGAGCGCCGCCCGCCAATCCTGGAGGAAAAGAAAGACGATGAACACGACGATAATCACCGCTTCGATCAGCGTGTGTTCGACCTCCTTGATCGAGACGCGGACATATTCCGTGGCGTCGTAGGACACGGAGGAATCGACTTCGTTGCCGAAGAAACTCTTCATTTCCTTGAGCGACGCCTTGACTTTATCGGCAACGTCCAACGAGTTGGCTCCCGGATTCTGGTAAATCGCGACCGTCGTCGTCGGAATGCCGTCGTGTTGCGACGACGTCGAATAGGATTTCGAGCCGAGTTCGATCGTCGCGACATCGCCGAGCCGCAAAATGTTTCCGTCTTCGCCGGTTCGAAGAATCACGTTCTCAAAGTCCGAGACGTCGCTCAGACGTCCCAGCGTCGAAAGAACGACGTTGAGAACGGTTCCTTGTGGGACCGGCGGTTGGCCGATGCGGCCCGACGCGACTTGAATGTTCTGTTCCTGAAGCGATTGCGTGATCTCCGACACCGAAATATCCCGAGCCGCAAGGACTTCCGGATTGAGCCAGATTCTCATGCTGAAGTCCATCGAGTTGAAGATCGTCACGTCGCCGACGCCGTCGACCCGCGCCAAGCGGTCCTTGATCTTGTTCGAGACGAAGTTCGCCAGGTAGAGCGACCGATCGGCCTTTTCCTTGTCGCTCATCACAAAGGGACGATTCTCCTTGATCGCCTTTTCTTTCGCTTTCAAGTCGTCCGGATTATAGAAGTCAAGGACGACGACCATGTTCGGCGACTGTTTCTTCACCGTGACGCCCTGTCGTGTAACTTCGTCGGGAAGCTGCGGCTCCGCGATTTTGACCCGGTTTTGAACGAGAACCGTCGCCATGTCGGGATCGGTACCGACCTCGAACGTCACGGTGGTCTTCATGTTGCCGTCGCTGGTACACGAAGTCGACATGTAGAGCATTTTGTCGACGCCGTTGACCTGTTTTTCGATCGGAATCGCGACGGTGTTGACCAATGTTTCGGCGTTCGCTCCCGGATAAGTCGCCGTGATCGTTACCGTGGGCGGCACGATGTCCGGAAACTGGGCGACCGGCAACATGAAAAACGCGACCGCTCCGCCAAGCAGGATCACTAGGGAAATCACGCAGGCGAAAATCGGTCGGTCGATGAAAAAATGAGAAATGTTCATGTCGAAAACATCGGAAGAAAGCGAAGTCCTTGAAAAGTACCTCGATTCTATCGCCGATTCGTCATGAATTCAAGCTGGGGAGCGATTCGAGAATTGCCGACGGGCAAGTTCCAGAGCCCGATGCGTCAGCGAAGGAACATGCTTCAAAATGTTCAGGTCGTTCCACGAAACGGCATTCCCCTGAGGTTTTCGGAAAAAGTTTTCCCGTTTCTCTCTTTTTCGAAGAGTCGAAGACCGCCAACCAACGGAAATCGGTGGCGGTAGGGCCGAAGTCTATTCGAGAAAAAAATCTATTACCCTGCCAAGCCTAAATTGCTTTTAGCCACGGAAGACACGGAAGGAGATGATGCAAGGAATTTCTCCGTGATTTTTCCGTGTCTTCCGTGGCAAAATATTGATAAAATATGCTTTGGCGTTGTACTATCGTACGACGGAATAACCTTGTTCGCCGGACTGCGTGCCGGTCAAGCGATGTACTTTCTGCCAAAACTCGCCAATATTTTTCAGCGGTTGCGAAGAGTAATTGCTCTCCGCCAAATCAATCGGCTGACCGACGTGACTGCTGACGACGGCCTCGATTTGTTCCCGGCTGATTTTCTTTCCTGGAACGTGCCGTACGACCAGGGGTTGATTGCCCGGCGAAGAGAGGCCCACGTCACAGGGCGGAAGATAGATGGCTCCGGTGTGAAAATCCACGGCAAATGCGATGATTCCCGGGATAAGAAACAGGACCAAACCGAGAGCGTCCAGCGCCACGATTTTCCAGTCCAAACGCCCCGCGGATTGACCGCGTCGTTCCGGATGAAAAACGGTTCCGCAACCGGCCAAAGTCAACGCACAGAAACTTGTTCCGGCCAACAAAAATTGTCGGCGAAGTAAAAACCGAGATGTGACCGCCATGTCATGGTTCCAGGTGGGTGTTTGAGATCAAGATATGCCGAATATATCGGTCAAGAGGGTGGAAAACTGCATAAAAAATCTTTTCCCGGAACCGGATCTGATTTTTTCCATAAAGTTTTGGAATGCGCAAAAAAAAACCTTTGGCCGCAAACGCAGTCAAAGGTTTAACAGGGATTTTCGCAGAGCGGTTCTAAAACCGGAACGGAAAACCAAGGTGGCGGGGACAGGATTCGAACCTGCGACCTTGAGGTTATGAGCCTCACGAGCTACCGGACTGCTCTACCCCGCGTCAATAACACTTTGAGGAGTGTTCCCTCAAGCGTTACAGTGATTCTACCCTGTATTCTTTTCTTGTCGAGGGGGAAAAAGAAAAAAACTGCAAACGGATACATCGCTCCCGTCTCTCAATAGACTTCTCCGGCAACGGCAACCGCCGACGTCCCGACGGCAACGGCAACTCCCGTTACCGAAGTCTATACTTGACTTGTTCGGTAACTACCATTTTACAAAAAATCCGCATTGTTTTTCAGAGCCGCGCCCGTCAGGAAGCGGTTTTTTGGGGCAACCACTCCTTGACGGTCGCGGCTCTGATTTCACGAATTACAGAGGCGACGCCACCCAGCGCTCCGCAAGCGGAGCGACTAATTATTTCTTCTTCGCTGCGGCTTGGAGTTTTTCTTCCTGTTCGGCGGCTTGTTCGATGGCTCCGACGTACATGAACGCCTGTTCGGAAAGGTGGTCCCATTTTCCGGACGCAATTTCCTCGAACGAACGGATCGTGTCTTCCAGCGGCGTGATCTCGCCCGGCTTGCCGGTGAAGACTTCCGCGACGAGGAACGGCTGC
>JAVBQW010000091.1:0-7071 GCA_031548665.1 Thermoguttaceae bacterium | reverse complement strand
TTGTACTGTGCAAGTTCTCGGCGTTGTTTGTGAACGCAACCTTGATTCTGCCGCAAGACTGGAGGCTGGAGACCGGAGGGAACGGTTGGAAACCGGGAACTCCAGCCTCCGGCCTTCAGTCTCCGGCCTTGTTCAGTGTTCGATGCTTTGCAACTTGCACAGTACAACGAGTTCTACGGCTCAAAATGGCTTTCAATTCGCTCCCCGTTTCGCGTTCGTTTTGCTGGAATAGATTTCTCTTTTGAGACTATACTGTAAACGGGAACAAATTGTTTGTTTTTGCCGATTCAACCCCCAAGTTACGCGGAGTACCGCTCCACTTGGGGCTCCTTTTCAGTCGAAAAAGTACCGGACTTCGCCGCCGGGACGTCGGCGGTTACCATAGACGGGACAATACAACACTCTGACGCGCTTCGCGGCTAAAACGCAAGCGGACCGCTAAACGGGTATGATACTTTCGAGCGAAAGACTTATCACTCTATTGTCCCGCCGAAAACGGGTCTTGTTCCTCTTCTCTGGATCGATATAATCAATAACGTCGTTTTCCGTCAATATTCTCAACCTTGAGGAGTTCGTCCATGAGTAATTTGGTCAGTCCAAGTCAACCGAAAACCGATATCAAGAAAGTCGCGATTCTCTTCTCCGGCGGGCCCGCTCCGACCGCGAACTCCGTCATCGGCAGCGCCGCCCTCTGCTTCGCCCGCGCTGGAATCGAAGTCTACGGGATGAAGAACGGATACACGCATCTCGTCGACTTCAAACCGGAAAAGCCGCTCGAAGAAGGAAAAAATTATATCCGCCTCGACAAAATGATCGGCGAAGGATTGCGGACTTCCCGTGGAATTATCATCGGAACCGCTCGGGCGAACCCCGGCAAAATGCTCAAAACTCCGATGGATCTCAAGGATTCCACGAAAACGGCTCCCCTGATGACGGTTTACAAGGCGCTCCGCTCCCTCGGCGTCGACGCTCTTATTTCGATCGGCGGCGACGACACGTTGACCACGGCGGCGAAGTTCAAGCTCGTCATGGATTCGCTCCCCGACACCGAAAAACGGATCAAGGTCATCCATCTGCCGAAGACGATCGACAACGATTACAAGGGAATCGACTTCACGTTCGGCTATTTCACGGCGGTCGAAATGCTCGCCCATGAAGTCCGCAACCTCTTGGCGGACTCCGAAGCGACCGAAACCGGATATATTTGCCAGGTGATGGGCCGCAAAGCCGCGTGGTTGGCTTACGGCGCGTCGATCGCCGGCGAATCCAGCATGGTGATCGGCCTCGAAGACATTCACGAAAATTGGTACGGAACCGAAGAAACCGTGGATCCGGAGACCGGAAACGTCGTCAAAGGAGAAGACGGCAAGCCCGTCATGCGACGGATTTTCGACGTCCAAAAGGTCGTCAACCGCTGCGTCGACGTGATTCTTGCCCGAGAAGCGGAAAAGAAATCGGCGTTTGTCGCCGTCGTTTCGGAAGGACTCGCGGAGTACCTGCCGCTCTCCGAAATCAAAATGTGCTGCTCCGACGACGAATACAAGTCGCTCAAACCGGATACGTTCGGACATTTTCCCGTTTCGCAGCTCAAGTACAGCAGCCGCTTGGGCCGCCTGATCGCCGAAGAATACAAAAAACGGACCGGCAAGTCGAAGAAAATGGTCGGCCTCCAATTCGGCTACGAAATCCGCTGCAACCAGCCGACGGCGTTCGATGTGATTCTCGGCAGCCAGATCGGCGTCGGCGGTTACAAAGCCTTGGCGGAGCTCAACAAGAACGGCGTGATGATCTCCGTCGGCAAAACGATGGACCTCGCTTATCCGGCGTTCGAGGAGTTGATCGACATGAACCGCCTCCGTGCCTACGAACGGCCGATCGCCGTCGGCAGCGACATTCACCAACTCGCCCGGTACCTCGAAGGTTGGGTCAAAGAGTAACGGAAGATAGACGGCCAATCTTCGTGAAAAAAGCATAGAGTGTCCGTCATCCCCGCGAAGGCGGGGACCTAGACGGAAGACAATATTGACCGTTTGCACCCGTTATACTCTACCTTGGCACAAATTGTCGTTTTTTTGGCGATACAACCCGTTAGAACGTCCCAACGGCCCGGAGTACCGGTCAAATGGACAAACGGCCAGTTTGTACCGCGTCACAGTTTAGCAACGTGTGCAAAAACGTATTGAAGTTTACTCTCTAGGTCCCCGCCTTCGCGGGGATGACGGACATTGAATTTACCATGAATCGTTTTGTATTCTTCGTCGTCCTGTGTCTGTTTCCGGCGTGGGCGTCGGCCCAATTTGAATATCGGAGCGACTGGAATCGGCCGCCGACGACGTTCAAACCGTACGTCATCAAGCTGACGACGCCGAGCGGCGTCAACATCCTTCGGGATCTGCCGATCGACCATCTTCATCACCACGCCTTGATGTTCGCGATCAAGGTCGACGACGTGAATTTCTGGGAAGAGTACAATCCCAAGGACTTTGGCAGACAGGAAACTGAAACGATTTCCCAGGCGGCAGCGGGAACCGACGGTCGGCAGGAACAAACATTGAGCTCGTCGTTGAACTGGTCGAACGGGATCGGAAAGATTCTCGTTACGGAACAACGAACGATCAGCGCGAAGACGGAGGCCGACGCAACGGTTCTCGATTGGCGAAGCGTGTTGACGCCGCCCCCCGGCAAGGAGAGTTCGCGGCTCGGCGGCAACGACTATCACGGTCTCGGCATGAGATTCGTCGAATCGATGGACAAGGACGGCAAATTCTTCGCGGCCGCCGACGCCGGAAAACCAGAGGGCCGCCTCACGTCGTGCCGCTGGATGGCATACACCGCGAAGGTCGACGGCAAGCCCGTTACCGTAGCGATTTTCGACACGAAGGACAATCCGCGACCGATGCTCGCTTTCTCGATGGGCGGCGACGGAAAAGGATTCGCCTATCTCTCGGCGACGACGAACCTGCATCGGGAACCAATCACGCTGACGTCGGAGAAGCCGATCACGTTCCATTACAAGATCGTTCTCTGGGACGGCGAGAAAACGCCGGCAGATGTCGAAAAAATGTCCCCTTAGCCGCTCCGCCCGCGGAGCGCTGAAGCGGCAACCACGCCGAAACCGGGTTTATCGCGTCGCAAGGCGACGCGGCTAACGTTGAATATGATGTCTTCCCTTGCCGAACAATACACGGAAATCGCTCGCTTGGCGGGGGGGCTTGCGCACGAAATCAAGAATCCGCTGTCGACGATCCGTTTGAACATGGAGCTGCTCGAAGAGGATCTCGAAGAAGTCGACACGCCTCAGGGACGTCGGGCGCTGAAAAAAGTCGGACTCGTCCAGAAAGAATGTCGCCGCCTGGAAGAATTGTTGAACGATTTCCTCAACTTCGCCCGGGCTCATCGATTGGAATTGCAGCCCAGCGACGTGAACCGGGAAATCAAGGACGTCCTCGACTTTTTCCGTCCGAAGGCGGAAGCCTCGAACATCGAAATCGTCGAATATCTGGCGAGCAACCTGCCGACGGTTTCGTTGGATCGGCGGTCGTTTCACCGAGCGATGCTGAATCTCGTGATCAATGCACAGCAAGCGATGCCGGAGGGCGGCCAACTCGTCGTCCGAACCCGACCGATCGGCAGCGACGTCGCGATCGACCTGATCGATACCGGCCGCGGAATGGACGCGAACACGGTCGAACATCTTTTTGAAACGTTTTATTCGACGAAACGCGGCGGCAGCGGACTCGGCCTGCCGACGACACGGAAAATCATCGACGCCCACGGCGGTCGGATGACCGTCCAAAGCGAACCGAACTGCGGCACCCAATTCACGATCACGCTGCCGAGCCTGCCGCGATTGGTTGGCCAACGGTTCGCTCCGATTTCGTACGAAACGCCGAAGGAATCACCGTAGTCTTCCCGGCGTTCAGCGCGTCGGGGGCCGACGCGGCTAACGACGGTTCGTATTCGCAACATCAGAGATAATTCAGGAGCGTCATGCGGAGCATCGCGGTCGTAATTTGCAGCGTGGATTGCATCGCGAGTTGTTGCGCCATATAACCGAGCGACGCGTCCGCATAGTCGATTCGATACGTATTGTTCAGCGTTTCCTCGTGCTGAATGTATTCCTCCGAAAGCCGGGCCTGCACGTTGTCGAGACTGTTCTGTCGGACGCCGATTTCCGTACGGGAGAGGTCGATTTTCTTTACCGCGTCGTCGAGCAGTTGCGTTGCCCGTTCGATTTCCCGTGTGTCGTCGTGATCCATCGCGTACTGCAACCGAATCAGGGCGTTGTACAACGACTCCGCTTCTTTCGGGTTCGGATCGTTGCCCGTCAACAAATTGTTGACGCCGCCGATCATCGTTCCCGTTTGCGGCGACACGGCGCCCGAACCGTTGCTGGGCAAACCATCCGCGTTGGCGCCGTTCTGGATGTCGAACATCGCGCGGACCGTGTCGGATGCTTCCGATTGAAACAGCGCGATCACGTCGTTCGCCGTCGTGACGCCGGCTTCGATTGAAAACCGAAGCGTTTTCGACGCGGCGTCCCAGACGAACCCGGGTTCTCCTTCCACGAACTCCACGGAAACGTCGTTGGCGTAGGTTCCGACGCTCTTCGCGAGGATCAGCAACGAACTGTTATCGACACCGAAATCGATCGTCGCCGACGCTTGCGTTCCGGGAGTCGTCGCGGTCCGATATTCCTCGCCGAGGTTGACGAGTCCGAGTTCGATCGCCGAGGTCGAGAGCAGCGTTCGGTCGACGCGGGTCGTCGAGTTTCCGAAGGATTTGTCGACCAGTTCGATGCCGTTGCCGTTCTCGGCGAGCCGCGCAACGAGAAGTCCGTCCTGGTTGTCCTTGTTTTCGTTGATGATTCGCAGCACGTCGCCGATCGTCTCCGCGCCGTGGATGTCGATCTTCAGCGTCGTGCCGTCGTTACGCGTGATCGTAAAGTCGATGCCGCCGGCTTCTCCGTGGGCCGTTTTGACGAAGCCGTCGTAGACGACGCCCTCCCCGGTGTTCGGTCCGTCCGTCGTATCCAGTTCGATGTCGAAGTACTGTTTCGGTCCCGGCTGCGCGTTGAAGGCCTCGACCACTTCGCAGGCCTTCGTTACGCCGGGGTTGATGCCGATGTTGATCGTTTTAGCGGCTTCGTCGAACGACACGACGACCTTGCCCTGCGGATCGCTGGTCGGAACGTAATTGATCGTGTAATCGTTCCAATCGGCTCCTTCGTTCCTTGCCGTGATTCGCAGCGAGCTGTTGGCGGCGACGCCGGAATAGACGGCGTAGGCGTTCGTTCCGGGACCGTCGTAGTCGCTGACGCCGCGACCGTAATCCAATTCGGAAAGCGGCGTCGACGCATCGAGCGTTCGGATTCCGAGTTGCGACGCCGTTTTGCCGCCGTTCTCGCCGATTTCGAAGTCGGCGCCACTAATCCGCGTCCGAACGTCGAAGCCGTTTTTTTCCGCGTTGATCGTTGCGTAGAGGCCGTACTGCGGATCGTTGAGTTTTGCCAGCATGTCGCCGACCGTGTTGCAATCCTCGAACGTGATCGTGTAAGTCTGTCCGCCGTTGACGACACGCAGGCCGCTCGGATCAAACTGTTCTCCGCTGCCGTCGCGTGTCGTTCCGAAAACGGTCGGACTCCCGGGAAGCAGCGACACGATACCGGTTCCGGCCCGACTGGCCGACTGCTGGTCCGTAGAGCTTGGCGATGCCGTCAACGGCGGAATCGTTCCGGTTGCAGACGCCGCGTTGAAAGCGTCGATAATATTGTTCGCCGACGAACTGTCCGGATGAATATGGACGAGGATTTGTTGCGTCTTGGCGTCGTATTCGACCGTTTCCTGTCCGGGCAGCGTGTTCGTGTCCGATTGCAGGGCGATCGAGATTCCGTTCAGCGGCAGGGATTCTCCGGTGGTCGGATCAATGTACGTCTCGCCGTTCTTGAACGCCTTGATTTCAATATCGTTGTTCGCGCCGGCGAAACGGAGCGTCGTATGCGCGTTGTACCCGAGCATGTCGGAAATCAACGTCGTCGCCGTCAAGGCGGGATCGACGTCCTTGCCGACGAGTGGTTGCTGTGACGTAAACGTTTTTCCCGTCGGCAAGCCCAACTGGGCGGCGACCTTCCCCTTCCCGACCTCCGAAATGCTCAGCGATCCCAAGGTCCCCGCCGACATCGAGAGCGACAGGCCGTCCTTCGTCAGGTCGACGGTAATCGTGCAGTAAGGATTGCAACTCTGCTCGATCGCCTTTTTGACGTCGCCGAGGTTCGAACAACGGCTCAAGTCGACGTCGAAATTCGAGACGATTCCGTCCCGTGTGTAGGAAAACCGGATGGATCCCTTTTCGACGCCTTCGCCGCCGTTGAGGTCTTTCAACAGCGTGGTCGCGGCAATCGCCGGGTTCACGTCGACGCTTCCCCGGACCGGATCGGAAATCGCGCCGAAGACGTCGACGCCGTTCATGTTCGTTTGCGTCAACAGATCGGTGTCGCTCCAGGAATAAATATTCGATTCCGCGCCGACGTATTGGACCGTACTGTAATTGTTGTTCCAGGCGAAGGGCCGGACGTCGGTCGTCGAACCGGCGAACATATACCGGCCCTGAAACGAATAGTTACCGAAATCGAAAACCTGCTGGATCATTTGCTTGACGTTTTGGGCCAGAGCGCTGCGCTGCGTCGAGTCGGTCGTCGTGTTGATCGCATCGAGAGCATAGCCGCGGGCTTCATCGGTCAGCGAGTTCAGCCGCGACAGCGTCGTGTCCGTCGCCGAGAGATAGGATTGCGTCGACTTGATATTCGTCGCATTCTGGGCCTTCCGTTCGATTTGCGCCTGTACCGAGAGCGTCGTCGAGGCATTCCACGGCGAGTCGCTGCCGTACTGATATTGCAGTTCGGTCATCAACTGCTGTTCGTACCGCGACATCTTGCTCTGCGTCGCGGAGAGGTTCGCATAGGCCCGATGCGTCTGGAGCGACGTACTCATCCGGCCAAATCCGAGCGGAACAATCGACATGGGGTTAGGGGTTAGGGGTTAGGGGATAGGGGATAGGGGATAGGGGATGGTC
>JAVBQW010000132.1:0-45604 GCA_031548665.1 Thermoguttaceae bacterium | reverse complement strand
CCGTGGACGGTGCGTTACAATAACGAGCCGGGGACGGAGCGTTACTCCGCGCTGTCCCCGGATTGCCCGTAATGCGTCCGGGGACTGCGCCGAGTACGGCTCCGTCCCCGGCTCTTTGAGAGAGAACACGTTTGCGTTTTAACGAAGAAAGGAACCTCATGCCCCGAATTATTTTTAGTGCGATAATTGCGATTTTTTTGACGACTCCCCTGCTCTTCAGCGCCGACTGGCCGGTCTTCCACGGACCGAAAGGCGACAACGTGTCGCCGGACACGGGACTGCTCAAAAGCTGGCCGGAAGGGGGCCCGAAACTCCTGTGGACGGCGGACTTTCTCGGCTTCGGTTATTCCGGCGTCTCGATTTCCGGCGACAGGATTTACACCAGCGGCAACGTCGAGAAGGACGGCAAGCCGCTCTCGATGGTTTTCTGTCTCGATAACAACGGAAAGCTGATTTGGGAAAACGACAACGGCCCGGCCCATGTCGACAAACGCCGTTTCGACGGAACCCGGGGAACGCCGACCATCGACGGTGAATTTGTGTACGACGAAAGCGCGCTCGGCGAAGTCGCCTGTTTCGACGCCAAGAGCGGCACGAAAATCTGGCATCGGAACATCCTGAAGGATTACGGTGCGGAAATGCCCCGTTGGTTCCTCGGCGAGTCGGTCGTGATCGACGGCGACAATCTCATTTGCACGGTTGGCGGTCCGAAGGCGTGCGCTCTCGCTTTGGATAAGCGGACGGGAAAGACCGTTTGGGAATCCGCTCCGACCGTCGATCCGCCGGGAGCGATGGTCGGTTACGCCACGCCGTATTTCTTCGAACACGACGGAATCCGAATCGTCGCCGTGATGAGCAACGAGACCGTCGAGGGACTCGATCCGAAAACCGGCAAAACGCTCTTTTCGATTCCATGGAAGAATTTTCGGACGACAAACGTCACGCAGCCGATTTATCGTGACGGCTGTCTTTTCCTGACAAGCGGTTACGATTTCGGGGCGAAACTGTACAAATTGTCGAAAAACACGGACGGTACGATCACGCCGACGGAAATTCGGTACGAAAAGAAATTTGACAACCATCACCACGCCGTCGTGATGGTCGGCGATTATGTGTACGGAACGACGCACAAAGGCTCCTGGGGCTCGATCCATTTCAAAACCGGTGAACTCGGATATCTTGTCCGCATCGCCGGATGCGCTTCGGTGCATCTCGCCGACGGCTTGATTTACGCCCTCACGGAAGACGAAAAGACGGTAATTCTGTACAAACCGGAGCCGAAGGAGTTCGTCGAGCTGAGCCGTTTCGAACTGCCGCACGACGCCGAAAAAAAGAGCTGGGCGCACCCCGTCGTCTGCAACGGCAAACTGTACTTGCGACACGCCCAATATCTGTACTGTTACGACGTGAAAGAAAAGTAATCACAAAGAGCCGGGGATGGAGCGGTACTCCGCGCAATCCCCGGATGCGCAATGTTTGTGAATACGCCAACCCTCCGGGGGCTGACACCCCCGGCTCTTGACGAAACGATGAAAAGCACGAAACCGTTTTATTATCAATTGATCATCGCCGTCGGCGGCGTCGCGATTTACCTGATTTTATTTTTCGCAACGACATTCGAGCCCTACGTCGGTCTGGGGGAAAATATTTCGCGTGCGTCGTTCTTCTCTTATCTTTTATTACCGGACGAATATTTTGGATTTTGGCTCGGAGAGGGCGGCGTCTTTTCGTTGGTCGATCGAATACCGATCCTTGCATCGGTAATTCTTTGTCTGCTGGCGGCGACGAGTCTGGGAGCCATCATTTTGGCTGACATGTTCAAGCATTTAACAGAACGTCTCAGCACGTTGGAATTTCAATTGTGTTCCGTCGTCTTTGGATTGGGGATGTTTTCCGCACTGATCTCCTTGTTGTTCTTTTTTTGTCTTGACAATCAATCTTTTGTCGTACGTTTTTTGACGGGATTCATTGCATTTTGTTATTGCCCGTTTCTTTTATCGCGTGTCTTATTGCTCTTCCGCAATGATTCGCCCAGGTCGGAGAGAACAAAACCGGTACCGTGGTCTCTCTTGAAAAAATCGGTAATTCTCGGTGTTCTGCCGATTTTCGGTTCGCTCCTGATTCTCGGCGGCATGATTCCCTCGACGGACTACGACGTGCTTTCCTACCATTTGGCCGGAACGATGGGTTTCTATGAATCGGGCCGCATCGCGTTTGTTTCGAACGATGTGTACGAAAATATGCCGTTCGGAGCCGAGATGTTTTACCTTTGGGGAATGTCGCTCACCCGCAACGTATTTTTGGGGGCCTTGATCGGAAAAACGATTATTTCCGTAACGACGATCCTGACCGCTCTCGGCGTTTACGCTTTCGGACGCCGTTTTTTCTCGGAAAACGCCGGCCTGATCGGAATGCTGCTTTACCTGACGACGCCGTGGATCGTTTACGTTTCCACGGCCGGACTCGTCGACACCGTGGTCGGAATGTATGCTTTTTTCGCGATTTATGCAGTATTTCTGTTGCGGGAAACGGCGATTTCCGAACGTCGAATTGATGATACGTTTATTTTTCTCGCGGGTTTCCTTGCGGGCTGCGCCGCCGCGTGCAAATATCCCGCCGCGCTTTTCGTCGTTTTTCCTGTTGCGTTTTTCGTCGTCTTTCTCACGTTCAAGAACGGAACAGGTCGATTGTCCCGATTCGTCTCGCTTTCGATCTTTTTTTTCGCCGTCCTGCTCGCTTGCGGCGGATGGTATATCAAGAACGAATATTACACGGGCAACCCCGTCTATCCGCTCTGTTACAAAATTTTCGGCGATTCGACGGGAACATGGACGCCGGAAGTCGACGCCCGGTGGACGCGGGTTCACTCGCCGCACGGATTTGGGTTGACCAGATTCGTGAAGGATTTTTTGAACGTTTTGTTGACGAGTCCCTGGAACGCGCCGCTCACCGTGCCGTTCTGCCTGCTCCTGTTTTTCAGCAAACGCAGCCGCGAGCAAGACCGTATTTTGTACGTATTATCCGGCTGGCTCCTTTTCCTTTTCGCGTCCTGGTGGTTGTTGACGCATCGCATCGACCGCTTTTGGCTGGTCGCGTTTCCGGTGCTTTCCATTCTCGGCGGTATCGGCGCTTGCTGGTCGGACGCCAAGCCTTGGAAACGAGCCTTGACGTGTTTTCTCGTGGTGGGTATTGTGTACGGTTTCCTTGTTTCCGGCGCTCCGGCTCCGGGCAAGGTCAATAATTTTCTCGCGCCGCTGAACACGATCCGGCACCGCACGCCGTGGGCCGTTTGGTTCAACGCGCATCGACCGGAGGGGAAAATCCTCCTGATCGGCGAGGCGAAAGCATTTTTGTACGACGTTCCGGTTTTGTACAATTCCTGTTTCAACGAAACGCCGCTCAAGGCAATCGCGGAAAGTTCCGACCCCGCCGCCGAGTTGCACCGACGAGGAATTTCCTATCTCCTGGTCGATTGGAGCGAAATCCAACGTTTCCGAAGTCCCGGTAATTACGGTTATTCCCCAGCCGTGCAACAGGAAGTTTTCGACCGCCTTGTCGCCGACGGTATCTTGGAACGATTCACGCCGACGGAAGAACTTGAAAAGAGCAGCACCGTCGCTTATCGTGTCAAAAACGAACGCGAGAGAAAACGATGAGACCAATGTTTCGCAAGGAAAGCGGCGACGGAATTTTTTGCTGGTCACGCCCTGCCGTGTCGACCATGAACCGGAAATCGAAACCGCGAGAGCAAACCCCTGAGCGGACAAACGGTTGCACCCGGATTCCGTTCCACTCGACAGCATCCGGAGAGAATTTTTCTGTTACCGTCGCGGCCAAAATCCCTATAACTTGGTAGAATGACGCTGTTCCTCCCAACGAAAGTTTTACCATGTCCGACAATGAAAAAGTCTGCTCCGTTTGCGGGGCGGAAATCACAACCGCCGCCGCCGAAGGACTTTGCGCCGTCTGTCTCCTGCAACAGGCGGCGTTCGAAACCGAAGCCGGTTCGACCGACTCCGTCGACATCGAGGCCGTTCAGAAGGCGTTTCCGCAACTAATCATTCTCGAAAAAATCGGTCGTGGCGGCATGGGAACGGTCTTCAAGGCCCGGCAGCCGAAGCTCGACCGATTCGTCGCCTTGAAAATTCTCTCGTCGGAACTCGCCGCCAAACCGACGTTCGCCGACCGCTTTGCTCGTGAAGGAAAACTGCTGGCACGGTTGAACCATCCGAACATCGTCGCCGTGTACGATTTCGGCGAGAGCGGCGGATTTTACTTTTTGCTCATGGAGTACGTCGACGGCGTGAATCTGCGGCAGGCGATGCGGGAAGAAAAATTCACGCCGAAACAGGCGATTAATATCGTCCCGAAAATATGCGACGCCTTGCAATACGCCCATGACGAAGGAGTGCTACACCGGGACATCAAGCCGGAGAATATTTTACTGGACACAAAAGGCCGCGTGAAAATCGCCGACTTCGGGATAGGCAAACTCAAACAACAAAACAAAGAGCCGGGGGTGGAGCGTACTCGCGCAACCCCCGGATTGCCCGGCGAATCATCCAGGGATTGCGACGAGTACGGCTCCATCCCCGGCTCTTTAACACAAGCAGGACAAATTCTCGGCACGCCGTCGTACATGGCACCAGAGCAATTGGACGATCCGAACCGCGTGGACCATCGGGCGGACATTTACTCGCTCGGCGTGGTGTTTTACGAACTCTTGACCGGCGAACTGCCGCGAGGCCGATTTCCGTTACCGAGCGAGAAGACGCCGGTCGGCGCCGACGTCGACCGCATCGTTCTCAAGGCGTTACAAAAAGAACGGGATAAACGACAGCAGTCGGCGGAGGAACTCAAAACCGAAGTCGAAACGGCGACGCACATTTCATCACCTCCAAGAAACGATGTACCGTTCGTGATACGGGCCATTCCGCCGCCTTCAAAGCCTCCCCGTCGCGGCTGTTTCGGTTGTCTCGGATTATTGGTAATCGGAGCCTTGGCCGGAATGTTGGTATTCCTGACGTCGCTGGCTGTTCTTCCAATGATGTCCGAGACGGTAAGAATTGGCCCTGAAGGAATGCACATTACCGGGTCAGAGGGCCGATCACTCAGCATCGGCCCAGGAGGGATAGACGTTGTTGGGCGAGGTTTTCTCGGTTCAACGAAATTACGAAACGCAAATATAGGAGTTGGCATGATCGCCTTACCGCTCATTTTCGTCGTTTTTCTCGCCTTCATCGTCGGCGTGGTCGCCCTCGTTTTCATACTGGTCAAGCAGGCCGGTGCGTCGAACGAACTGCGAACACCGGCGATGTCGACGAAATTTTGTACACACTGTGGCGCCGAACAGGTCAAAGGAGCGTACGCCTGCCCGAAATGCGGCTTCGCCACCCAACAGAAACGGAATTACTGTTTCAATTGCGGCGTCAAGACCGATCCGGAACAGATTCTGTGCGTGAAATGCGGAGCATCGCTCGCCCAATCGCCGCTGGCCGTGGTTCCCAGTCTTGGCGGCCGCAAGGAGAAACCCGTTGCCGGGCTGTTCGCCTTGTTGCTCGGCTGGATCGGCGTTCATAAATTCTATCTCGAAAGTTGGGGCTGGGGCGTCGTTTACGTGCTGCTCAGTTGGACCGGCATTACGTTCATCGCAGGTATCATTGAAGGAATCCTGTTTTTCTTGATGGACGAACAGACCTTCGACCAACGCTACAACCAAACGCAACCCGCCCCCTTCCGATGGTAGACCACAACAAAAGAGCCGGGGATGGAGCGCAGCGCAATCCCCGGATAGAATAAGGGCAAACGTGATTCATCCGGGGATTGCGCGAGTACACTTCATCCCCGGCTCTTTGTGAAGAATGACATGCAACACGAATTTCACACGACGCATTGGACGACGATCCTCGGCTCGCGAACCGGACTCTGCGAGGCGTATTACGAACCCGTGCGAAATTTCATCCGGCGAACCGTCGGCGACAACCATTTTCAATACGGCGGACGCAACGCCGAGGATTTGACGCACGATTTTTTTCTCCGCGTGCTTCAAGGCGAAGAATTCCATCGCCTCGAACGGGGAAAAGGCCGTTTTCGTTCGTATTTGCTCGGAGCGGTCAAGTTCTTCCTTGCCGATGTTCGTGAGAAGTCGGCGGCGCTCCGACGCGGCGGAAACAAGATGATCGTTGCGCTCCCGGACGATGTCGAAGACCCATCCGCCGAACTCGAACTCCGGTTCGACCGCGATTGGGCCGAAACCATCGTTTCACGGGCCGTTACACAATTGCGCCAGGAAGCGACCGAAGCCGGTGAGGCCGAGCGATTTGAACTCGTGAAATTCTGGTTAAGCGGCGACGCCGTGGAAGCGGACCGCGATCGGGCCCTGAAAACGCTGGAGATTTCGAAGGAACACTTCAAGGTGCTCGTCTCCCGGTTGCGAAAAAAGTTCCGGGAGAAAATCCGCAATCAAATCGCGCAAACGGTCGAAAACGAAACGGAAATTCCCGCCGAACTCGACTATCTCATCCGCGTGCTGCGCCGGCCGAGAACGAACGGTTGACTCCCCTGCCCCTTTCGTTCGCGCTGCGCGGCTCAAACGCAAGCGTCGAGTTCGGCGTGTACGAAATTTACTTCGTTCCACGCACGACGAATTCGACGCCGATTCCTTTATGGACGACGAAACAGGTTTTCATGCCGGGACGCGGTTCCGAGACCGGAACGAGCAGTTCGAAACCTTTGATCGCTTTTTCCAGATCCTTCACGACGAACGCGACGTGCGGACGCTTTTGAATGATCTCCGGAAGCGGACTCCCCTTCTCGAACTTCATCCATTCGATGCCGAACGGATCGTTTTCGTACTCTTGAATGTGCACCCTGAGATTTTCCAGGTACGCATCCCATTTCATTTCCTGGTCGGTCGGAATTCCAAGGTGGTCGTAAGTCAGACCGCATTCCTTGACGAGGAATTCCTTCTTCGCTTTGTCGTCGTCGGCCAACGCGGCAAGAACTTGTTCTCCCAAAGCGGCGCCGGCGAGCAGTCCCGTTGCACTCAAAAGCATTTCACGTCGATTCATGGTTTTTCGGTGGTTGAAACGTTGATTGGATTGTCAATGCCGTCAATGTATCGCCGCCGGATTATTATGTCAACACAACACGCACACCGTACATGACAGCCGGAAGGGAGCCGGTACTCCGGTGTACTGACGGTGTATTGACATTATTTCAAGCTCGATTGTCCCCCGTACTGTATCAACCGACCGTAATTACGGCGAGTACGCCTCCATTCCGGCTTTTGTTGAAATCCCTCTTGACAAATACTATCAACAGTAGTACTATTGCGTGTAGTTATGAATCCCATCAACGAGAAAAATCATGACCGACCAGGAATTAAATGCACTCGGCGCCCAGCAGCGTCGGGTGTTGGAAATCGTTTGGCAGCGCAACGGCGCAACCGTTCAAGAAGTGCAGACGGAGTTGAACGCGACTTCGGACGCCCCGCCCCTTGCCTACACGACGGTGCTTGCAACGATGCAGAAGCTCGAAAAGGCGGGCTGGCTGACGCACGAACCGTCAGCGGAGAACAGTCGAATGTACGTTTATCGGGCGACGCGGAGCCGAGACGATGCGATAGGAAATTCGTTGCGAAATTTCGCCGACGTGTTCCTCGGCGGCAGCAAGACGCTGTTGTTCCAACACTTCGTCGATGACGCCGGACTCTCCGATGAGGAACTCGAAGAGATTCGGGAGATGATCGAAAGGAGGAAAAAATGAACGCCTTCCTTTCCCTTCTCGGCACGTACACGCAGTTCGCGGTTTGGCAGGCGACGTTCTGGCTCGCCGCCGTTTGGATTCTCGGACGATTTTATCGCCGAACGCCGTGGAAGGCCCATTTTTTGTACGTCGCCGGAATTTTCGTTGCGACGTTCACGCCGCTGCTTTCGACGATTATTTCCGTAACGTCCGGCGGTCTGCTGAAAATCGCCGTACCGCTTTGGGGAGAACCGCAAACGCTCGGAGCGGTCTGCCTTGCCGGAACCGGACTGTTCGCCGCCGTTTTGACGTACGGAATATCGTCGTCACGAAAATTGATGTTTCACGCAACGCCTTACCCCGACCGGGAATCACAGGACGCCCTGCTCCGACATTCGAAGACGCTCCGTAACGTTTCGCTGCCGATTTTGTTCACGTCGCCGAGCGTCAAGAGTCCGACGGTCTGGTGCTGGGGACTCCATCCGGCGGTGTTGCTTCCAGAGACGCTGGCCGAAAAGTTGCGTGACACGCAACGGGACGCCGTGTTTTTGCACGAATTATCGCACATCATCCGGCGGGATCACTTAACGTCTCTGTTCGCAAGACTTTGCGGAGCCGTGCTGTTTTGGAATCCGCTCTACTGGCTGGTGCTGTGGGAAAGCGACCTCGCCGCCGATGAGTCGTGTGATCTGCTGGTGTTGACGCAAGGAAAAATGCTGCCCGAACAATACACCGAAACGCTGCTTCGGCTTGTCGCCGGAGAGCGGCCGCGACCGATCTTTCAATTTCTGTCCCGAAAGGAAAAAATCATGCGACGCATCGACCGGATTTTAAGTTTCGAAAATATTTTGCCAATCCCCTCCCCTGCCGGTTCGCGGTTCTGGACGGCGTCGGTCTTCCTGACCGCCCTACTCTTGAGTGTCACGCTGGCGTTCTGCCAAGGAGAGAAAAACAAAGAGCCGGGGGTGTCAGCACAAGAGCCGGGGGTATCAGCCCCCGGATACGTCGCGTCAGAGAAAAAGACCGAGCATCCGGGGACTGCGCCGAGTACGGTTTCGTCCCCGGCTCTTGGGGAGAAAAAAATATCGGACAACCCGTTGTTGCGACAAATACAATCGCCGATCTGGCTTCTTGATCAGGAAGCCCAGGAACGGCCGATGTTCGATAATTATTGGAACGAACATTCAACGATGGGAACGTTCATGTTTTGCATGCGGTTCGGCGGCGGCGATAAATGGTTGGACATCACGCCGGAACAGAAGAAAAAATTTCGGTTCCTGAGCAAGCCGCAAGAGATCGGCGTCGGATGGTTCCAAAAAAAGCAGGAAGAACAAGACCCGGAACTGATGAAAGCCCAAGAAGAGGTGAAAAACTTCATCCCGAAAGGCGATCCGCAGTTGAGGCGAGCGACGGAAGAACAAAAATTCGCTTACGTCAAAGCAGCGGGCAAGCCGTTCGAGTTGTTCGAAGCGGATGTCAGCCGACAGCTCGAAGAATCGCTCACGCCGGAACAACTCGAAAAATTGCGGTCGCTCGATTTCATTCTGATGCCGGAAATGGGGATCGCCTCACCCGCGATGTTCGATTGTCTCGGCCTCTCCGACGAACAGCAAAAGAAAGTCGCTGCAATCCGCAAGGAACTTCGCCCGGAGTTTGAGAAACTTCTCGACGAACAGATGGAATCCCGGTTGGCGTATCTCGCAAAAATGGTCGAGAATGTCGCTGCGGTCGACAAGGAGACGCCGCTCGAATCGCAAGGCGAACTCATGGAAGCGATGGGCGAAGCGGCATCGGAGGCGAGCAACGACAAGGTAGTCGGCAGGAAACATGTCGAAAGCGAACTGCATCGAAAAGAATTCGCGCGGCGACTCAAGGAACGACTTACGGAACTCCTGACGGCGAAACAGAAAGAGAAGATGCAAAAGTTGATCGACGAGGCACCCGATTTCGTTTCGCGATTCACTTCGAACGACACCGACGAAAAACCGTCCGAAAAGCAACCTGATCGGATTCAGAGTTATCGTGTCGATAAAAAAGTCACGAAATTTCCGGCGGACGTCATCGACTTGTCGACGCCCGAGACGGCTTACGCTCTCGGAAACCGGATCATCGCCGGCGACGAAACGGACCGTGTGGAGCGGCTTCGGCAGTATTCCGTGAACATGAACGTTCCGAAAGATGTGGTCCAATGGCTCGAAACCATGCCGCCGGAAACGAAAGTGTCGATGAAAAACGCCGAAATCCTGCACGTTTTCATCTACAAGGACAAGTCCGCGATGGTGATCGCCGAAGTCGTCAAAGGAGAAAAGTACAATAATCGGCTCTTCACCAAACAGGACGGAAAATGGTTCAACGTCGGCGGCGGCGGTTTGTACAACGGCAAGTCCGCCGAGAATGTCGTCAAGATGTGCGAGGGGATGTTCGCCAAGCTCGCTGACGGCTGGGACAACGTCAAAGAGAAAGAAGTTTGGAAAACGCCGGACGTCGTCGGACACACGTTTCTCGCGACGTTCGAACCGACCGGCGATTTCAAACCGGTGACCGCTCAGGAATTATTGGACAAACTGAACGGCCCGCTCTTCAAACGAAACAATATCGTGACGGGATATTTTCGAACGACCATGGACGGCGATCAAATGGTCGGACGAATTTGCACGAATAATCCGACGGGACTCCGTGAAGTTTTCAAGGAATCGCCGGAATTGAAATTGATCAAACTCGAACCGCTCAACGAAAAACTGTTCGAAGAACATCTTGACGAGAGAGTCGGCAAGAGATCGGCCGACACCGCTCCTCCATTAAAAGCAACGGATAGCAGTGGTTACACACACCTGGTGCTGTTCGCTGGTAAAAACGAATTCAAGCCGCGCACGCCGTTGCAATTATTGAATCGGTTGAACGGGCCGCTGTTCAAGACGAAAGTCGCCACCGGATATTTTCGCACCTGGCCGGACAACGGACGCTTGATCGGCGGAATCTGCACGAACGATCTCGAAGGTTTGAAAAAAGTGATCACGTCGACGACCGATCTGGAATGGATTGATTCGGAGCCCCTGACGAAAGAATCGTTCGAAAAACATTCCGCCCGGGAACAGGAGTCGCTTCCGTCGGACGGGGACGACGAATCGGCCTCTCTCGGCGATCTGGTCAAGATCGACGGCATTTCATCTTATCGTGTCGATAAAAAAATAGCCGAATATCCGGACGAAATCAATCTCAAGACCCCCGAAAGCGCTTACGCCACGCTGCAACGACTCCTGACGTCGACAAGAAAAGACAAGACGGAACAAATCGAAAAGATGACTTATCAGTGGCCGAAAGCGTCCGAGAAGGGAAATGCGAATTTCATGCAAACCGCTTTGAACGCCGCCGAAAAGAACGCAACGGCATCCGTAACGATATTGGAGGTGTTGAGCAATCAAACGAATCTTTCGTTCGTTCTCGGCAAGCGTGACGACGGCCTTTACGACGGCAACCTGTTCGTTCTGAAAAGCGGGCAATGGCTCAGTCTGGGGAACATTCAGACCGAGACGCTTGATGTGATGGCCGGGCTGTTCAGTGAGATGCAATACGCCGAAATCCTTAAAATGCTGGCGTCCGAAGTACCGAAGATCGTCAAGTTGGAGCCGGAAGACAAGGCGAAAGAAGTCGACCCGGAGACCGTCAAGGAGATTCGTATCACCTTCGACCGGGACATGAACACGACGAGTTGGTCGTGGTGCGGCGACGAAAATTCCGTTCCCAAAGCGGCCGGCGACGTCCGCTATGTCGACAAACGGACCTGTGTGATGCCGGTCAAACTCGAAGAGAAAAAGTGTTACTGTATTTATGTCAATTCCGAACGATTCAAAGGATTCAGAAGTGCCGACGGAATTCCCGTCGAATCGGTTCCGTACCGCTTCACGACGAAAGACGCCGATCTCACGCCGCCGACAGTCGTCAAATTCGAGCCGGAAAACGGAGCGACCGACGTCGATGCCGATGCCGTCAAGGAACTTCGTATAACCTTCGACCGGGACATGGGACCGGGAATGTCGTGGTGCAGCATCGGCGGCCTGGCACCGGAAATGGCGGGCGGGAAATGGATCGACAAGCGAACCAGCGTGGTCAAGGTGACCTTGAAACCGGGACGAAATTACCTCGTCGGGATCAACGCCCCGATGTTCGAAGGTTTTCGTAGCGCCATGGACGTTCCCGCCAAGGCGGTGCCGTATTCGTTCTCGACGAAATGAAACCTTCTCAAAGAGCCCCGAGTGAAGGTGTACTCGCCGTAACTCGGGGGTTCTTCTCTCTGTGAAAACGCAACCCCCGAGTTGCGCGGAGTACCGCTCCACTCGGGGCTCTTTGTGTTGCGTTTTTTATTTTTTCGTTTTCTCGAAAAAATCTCTTGACACGATTAAGACTTTGTCTTATAAATAAGACGTTGTCTTAAACATTTGAAAACAGTCAGGAGGTTTTCATGAAAAAATCGGCTTCGGTCGTCAAATTGACGCCGGGTGAAGCGGAACTGCTCGACATTTTCTGGCGGAACGGGCCGCTAACGCTCTCCCGGGTTCACGACATTCACAGCGGCGGAACCGGATCCCCCGCCCTTCAGACGATCCAAACGCGGCTCGGTCGCATGGTCGTCAAGGGACTTCTCAAACGGAACGACGCGTTTCCCGCCGTGTACTCCCATGCGATCGCCAAGAATCAGGTTCGGGGGAAGTATTTCGAACTCCTCGACGAATTGGCCGGGAAAAATCTCGCTCCGCTCATGCTCCATCTCGCCGAAAAACGAGCTCTCACCGACGAGGAAGTCGCCGCCATGGAACAAATTCTCGCCAAACACCGCAAAAAGGAGGCCGAACAATGATCGAATTCGTGATGCTCCGACTCGCGACCGCCCTCGTCGTGTTGACCGTGTTGTTCCCGATTGTTTGGATCATTATCAAACTGTTGCCGTCGAGTCCCGCCGTTTTGCATCGCTTCGCTTGGGGCGGACTCCTGCTCGTTCCATTCCTCGCGCTGAGCGTGCCGCTGAATTTGCCGCTGCTCCGAGCGGTGCACGAGCCGGGGGTGTCAGCCCCCGGATGGGTGGAATCAGGATCAACCGTTGAGCATCCGGGGACTGCGCCGAGTACGGCTCCGTCCCCGGCTCTTTTTGAGGCGAGTACGCCTATTCAAGAGAAACCACCGGCTCTTGCGTTGACGTCGATTTTGTTCGGGATTTGGCTCGGCGGACTGCTCGCGATTCTCGGGCATCGAATGTTCCTGCACGTTAAATTACTCCTGCTTTTACGGAACAAAAAACCCGCCGACGCGGAAACGCTCGCCGAATGGAAAGAAATATGTCGTCAATACGGCGTTTTCACAGAAAATATTCCCGTTTTCCTCACCGAGTCGACGGGACCGGCGATTGTCCGACTTGGCGTCAATACAACGTTGTTATTGCCGGAGGCGATTTGGGAAGAGCTTCCGATTTCGTTGCGCAAAGGGGTGCTGCGGCATGAAATTGCCCATTATCTGCACGGCGACGTTTTTCTGTCGCCGTTGATGCACACGTTGGCCGCGATTCAGTGGTTCAATCCGCTCTCATGGTTTACGCTGCGGAAATACAACGTTGCCGTCGAATGGAGCTGCGACGACGTCGCCTACCGAACCGCCGACGCCGATTCCGCGACGCTCGCCGAAACCTTTTTGACGATCCATCGCAACACCGAGTCGCTCGGACTGTACTTGAACACGTTTTCCCGATTCAGCACGCTGGATCGGATCGACCGTTTAATTCGCTACGAAAAACAGGGAAAGGAAACGATGATGAAAAAACTGCTCGTATTCACGCTGCTGTCGATGTTGTTTCTCGGGGGACTATTCCGTGTCCAGTTAGTTGCACGCACGGAAACCGAGCCACAGAATGCAAAAAGTGAGCAGGGAGAAAATTCCGCGACTATTGAAAACGCACTGAAGGAATTCAGTGAATCCGCATTGCGCAACGCAATACATTCGCGAGTAATATCGGTCGAATGTGAAAAACGCGGCATTCGAATTTCCGAGAAAGATATCGATGATGAAATCGAACGCAAGGCGAAAAGTTTCAAAATGTCGAAGGAGGATTGGCTGAACCTTCTTGAAAAAGAAAAAAATATGGACAGCAAATCCTACATTGATCTTACAACGAAAACTCTTGAGGTTCAAAAGCTGCTTGAGTTGGATCGAAAAATCACTCCATCCTCTCTTAACGATGCCGAATTTGTAACACAGAGTAAAAAGTACGTTGAAGATCTGGTCGACAAAGCGAAAGTCGATGTCGTCATGACCGATCCTGTACGCTCAAAACAATCTCCCGAAGTTGCTGCGACGGTCGATGGACACGTCATTCCGCGGAAGTTGATCGTTCAACAAAGTGTTAAATTATGGAATCAAAAGAACTCACATTCTTCCCGCCAAAATAGCGACAAAGAAAAACCAGCGTCAACCGTTGTACCTCCGGGGTCTACGGTGAGTACACCTACACCCCCGGCTCTTGCGCGAGAAACGCCGAAGCCGGTCGAGGACGTCAAATGGGTCGAGGTCAAAGGAATTGTCGTTGCGCCGAACGAGGAACCGTTGCAAGATGTTGAATTGATGGCGATCGGCCTGACGGAAGAAGGGCAATGCACCAACGGCGGACAGTGCAAGAAAGATGGAACCTTCACGATGAAACTTTTTCCGAACGCCCATTATATCATCGGCGTTGTCGATGAGAAGAACAGGTTCACCGCACCGTATTACGAAATTCCAATCGGTACGGAAAAGCCGCAAAACGACATCACGATCATGCTCGAAAAGGGGACGCCGCTCGAAGTGAAATTCGTCGACAAGGAAACCGGCAAACCGATCCCCGGACTTCGGATCAATCTCGATCGAAAAGTCAAGGCAACGGGAAACTTCGCATTGCAGGGCTCGATCATGTTCAATAAGATGACCGACGCCGAAGGACGCTTCCTCGCCAACGTACTGCCAGGTGAATATACGTACAGCGTCGACTATCTTCTCCATGACCCGGAAGCCGTGAACGAAGGTATTTACGCACGGAAAATCACGGTCGAAAAGGACAAGCCGTTCTCGCTGGAAGTCCGGATTCCGCCACCGTTCATCGGCAAAGTAATTCGCGTCGACGGAACTCCCGCCGATAATTGTTCCGTTTATTCGCCCGGCAAACGGCTCTTCGTTTACATAACGGGCAAGGACGGTCTTTTTCGTGCCGCAAAACCGATGGAAAACGCGACGATCCGAATCGGCGGCCCGAACGACGAACAATATTTCTCCTGGGTGAAAGACGAACTCGTTCCGCTCAAAGAGTTTACGTTTCAACTCGTCAAGCCGGTCAAGGTTACGGGACGGCTGCTCGACGCCGAAACGAAGGAGCCGCTCGTCGGTCGCATGATCTGCAATTGGAAGAAGAATCCGAACGATCCCCGTCTCAAGGAATACCTTCCCGATACGAAAATCACCGACAAGGAGGGCAAGTTCACGCTCAAGCTGATTCCGTCGCTGAAATACGACCTGTTCGTCGTTCACGGTCGCAACGAGCAATACGGCGGCGGGCCGTACTATCCACGGATCAATTTGACCGAACTGCAACCGACCGCCGACATGGACCTCGGCGACCTGCTCGTCGATCCGAAAAAAGCGGTCGACGACCCCACTGCGGATCGTGTTAAGATATTCATCGAGGCGGCGAAATTGGTTCAGCGCGGTGAAAAGATGTCCGTGATGAAAATTTTCGTGAAGAAAAATGCATGCGACGCTTGGGATTACATCGACAAACACAAAAACGAAGAACCGTTCGCTTCATTCGCGTTTGTCGTGACGAAATGGGAGGAGACGGCGGAATCGTTCCGAAGGGAACTCGAAGACGAACTCAATAAAACCGATTCGACGCTCAAAAACCAGCCGTTGCTTCTTTGTAATGATCCGATCCTGTCGAGTACGCCGGCCGACATGATTACGTTCTCGCAACTTCGCGGGGAAAAGGAGTCGCCATGGAACGTGCCGAAAGACGATCCTTCCGTGAACGGCGATTGGAAAAAGTCGCCGGGAATGGTCAACCCGAAAATTCTGGACAATTATCTCAAAGACATGCTTCGCAAAACGGAAGCCGAACGAGGCAAATGAGACGCGGGGAACGGGGAACCCCCGAGTTGCGCGCCGTGTTGTTTTCCGGCCGCTCCACTCGGGGCTCTTTAACAACCCGCGCAAAGAGCCCCGAGTGGAGGCGTACTCGCCGGAACTCGGGGGTTCCCCGTTCTACCGCAAGTCGAACTTTTCCGGATTGCGCCAAACGACCAACGGATTCTTCTGCTTCATCACGTACCCGATCCGGGCGTCGAGCGACCGTTCGTCGAAGCAATATCGTACAGATCCGGAGGCGGTCCACCAAGTTCGCTTGCCGTACTTCTTGTTGAGCGGCAAACTCGCCCGGGCTTTCAGCGTTCGAAGATAGTCCTCCTTCGACGGACCGATCGGCGAGGCGAGAACGACGTGAAAATGATTCGACATGATCGCCGCCGCGAAAAGAAACCAGCCGGTTTCCGGAACCACCTTCCGCCAACGGACCAAGATCAGATTCGCCTGTTCGGCGTTGAAGAAAACCGGCGGCTCCTTCAGTTCGTGTTGCGCAAACGCTTTCAACTCCGGCATGGCGGCGTCGCACGGCGTGTCGAAAACGTTGTGGAGCCCACCGTCCGTTTCGCCGACGAATCCCCGAGCGTCTCCCGGCAACCACGTTCCGTACGTCGTCGATGAAACGATCACGTAACGGAAACGCCGCGTGTCGAAATAAATCATGGCGTTCTCCATGAAAAATTCTTAAAGAGCCCCGAGTGGAGGCGTACTCGCCGTAACTCGGGGGTTAGTCGGTTGTCGGGGAACCCCCAAGTTCCGCGGAGTACCGCTGCACTTGGGGCTCTTTGTTATAAGTTTCGCTGTGTTTCAAAAGACGTCGTCTTTTGACGGGGGACGGCGGAAGATACGGATCGCCTGAAAAGTCTTGAGCAGTTCGTCGGTCGTTTTCGGACGGTCGGCGGACGACTTCGCGAGCATTGTTCGGAGCAACTCCGTAAACTCCGGCGTGATGTTTCTGTTGCGAGAAGAAACCGTCGGCGGCACCGCCGAAAGATGTTTGTTGAGAAGATCGTTCATCGACTCGCCGGCAAACGGCAATTTCCCCGTCAACAGTTCGTAGATCGTGCAGCCGAGACTGTACATGTCGGCCTGCGGTTCCGGCGGCAAACCGCGAATCTGTTCCGGCGACATGTAACTCGCGGTTCCCTGTGTCTTGCCCCGCATCGCGAACAATTTTCCGAATCCCGCGACGATTTTTTTCGCCAGCGCAAAGTCGATCAATTTCAATTCGCACTCGTCGTTCATCAGAAAATTGTCCGGTTTTACGTCGCGGTGCGTCCAGCCCTTACCGTGGAGGTACGCCAATGACTCGACCATGGCCGGCAACAACTTCGGTAATTGAGCACAATACTGCGCGTAGCCGCGGTTGATCCACATTTTGAGATTCGGGGCCGCGAACCACTCCATGACCAGGTACGGCGTCCCTTGGTACCATCCGAATTCCTTGATCGCGATCAGCTTCGGGTGCGAAAGTTTCGACGCGACCTCGTATTCCCATTTCAGGATCTGGATCTGGTCTTTCTGCTTCGCGAACTGGTTTAGTAGTGTCTTGACGCCGACGAATTCTCGTTTTTCGTCGTCGTACGCTTGCCAAAGCCGACTCGATTGGCCGGTGTTGACGACGTTCAAGAGCCGGTAAGGCCCCATGTATCCGATGGATGCGTTGCTCATGAATTTCCGTTTTCTCCGCGACCACTGGTCACGGCTCCCGGTGGTTCCGGCTCTGATTTCGAAATCGATGATCGTATAAACCATTAAAATATAGCCGTTCGGTGACCGTTTGGCAAGAAACGGGAAATATTTTAACGGTTTGTGAGATGAAATCGTTCCGCCGCCGTCATACAATAGACGACACGCCAACCGACGCCCTGCCAATGAACGACGCCGTGATCGAAAATCTGCTCGGTCCCCTGCTCCTCTTTGCGAGGCAATGGGACGCCGCGTCGGCGGAAGATATCGTTCAGGACGCCGTACTCCGGTTGGTTCGTTCCGTGGAAGAAAGACCGCAAAACGTTTCCGCATGGCTCTTTACGGTGGTTCGAAACGAAGCCGTGGACCGGCTCCGGGAGAAAAAACGCTTCGACCGGCACGTCGAGCGTTACGCCGAGGCCGCGAAACCGTGGTTCGAGCCGGAAAGCGACAGTCGACTCGACGGCGAACAGGTCGCCGCCGAACTGGAGCGGCTGCCCCGGGAACAGCGGGAAATTATCGTCGCCCATCTTTGGGGCTGTCTGTCGTTCGAGGAAATCGGTCCGCTGGTCGGCGTGTCTCGCAGCACCGCCCACCGACGTTACGTCGAGGGAATCAACGCCTTGCGAAAAAAGGTGAATCACGATGAATGAACACGACTTCGAAAACGAGCTTCTCAAACTGAAACCGACGGTTCCGGCGTCCTTGGCAAAGTCGCTGCAACTCCATCCAGCGGCAACGGTTCGGACAATCGAGTACGTCGTTGCTCGACGACGGCAGCGGTTGGCGCTCCTTGCCGGGCTCTCGATCGGCCTGTGTTGCGGCGTCCTGCTCGGCGTCGGCGTCATGGAATTTTTGGGGGTGACGCCGAATCCGAAACAGGAGCCCGTCGCTGTCGTGTCGACCGAACAACCGAAGAAAAAGCAAGAAATAAGGGAAAAACAACGTCAAAACGTTGTGTTGGTCAATAAAGATGACGAATTGCTGATTTCGAAGTTAAATGACCGTTCAATGGTTGCACGTCGTCTTGACGATGTGTTGACTTCGTGTTCTTCGTGGTCCCCTGCCCCGCTGCCGACCCAGCGCTGGAAGATCGATAAGGAATTGTTTTGAAACCACCAGGAGAAATTCATGCGAAACCGACTCCTCTTTTTTCTCGCCGTTATGTTGCTGCCGCTCGTTGCGACGGCACAAAATTGGAATTATAACGTCAAGCTCGACGACGGCCGTAGCGTGGCGCTCAGCGAGGCGACGATCTCGCCGTCGAAACCGACGTCGCCGGTGCTGCAACGAAAATTGACCTGGAGTTTCGATCAACGGGTCAAAAAAAATGCTGCGGTCAAATATTGCGAGACGATGCGCTCCCTGGAACGATCGAATCGGGGCGACGCCTTTGACCGGATGCGGAAACTGGAAGCCGACTTCAAGAAATTGTTAACGGACGAAAAGTTTTTCGCCGAACAAAAAACGGAGCTCGACGCCTTTGAAAAGGAACTCGCCGTGATGCCCGAAGACGTCGTACCGACTCGCGAACAGCGGGAAATGGAACGTCGTCGAACCTATCTTGTTTACGAATACTCACGTTATTGCGGTTGGCCGCGCGAACGCTTTCCGATGGACAAAGCCAAGGAATTCGTCGCTCGCAACGCCGAAACATTCCGGTTGTTCGAGGAAGCAAGTCGTTGCGATGACTGCGATTGGGAACAGAATATTCGCGGCAACCGCAACCCGATCGCCTTGCGTATGGAGGAAATCCAGGATTGTCGCGATTTGTACCGGGCCTTGGCCGTCAAGACAAAACTCGAAATCTACGAAGGCCGTTACGACGATGCCGTCAAGAGCCTCCGGATGGGATATCGTCTTGCCGAACACGTTACCGCGTCGCCGTTTATCGTTTCGCAATTGGTCGCCAATTCGATCGCCGGCCAGTTGAACGGTTTGGTACTCGAATTGATCCAACAGCCGGATGCCCCGAATCTTTACTGGCCGCTGACGAACCTGCCGCGACGATTGTTCGACTATCGCGGTTCGTTGGACTGCGAATTGGATTTCCTGCCGATGATGATTCCCGAACTCGCCAAGGCATTGAACGATCCGGAGTCGTTGAGCGACGACGAATGGAAGAGTATGCAGCGTACCGCCCTGCTCATTTACTGCGAATACGGCGACCTGAGTTCGGAAGGAACGTTGCCCATGCTCAAGACCGATGGCAGGCCGGATGCGAAACGGATCGATCTCGCCGTCGCCGCCGTCAACACGTTGGTTTATCCGAAGGCGAAAGCCCGACTCGTCGAACAAGGAAAGACGCCGGAAGAAATCGATCGGATGGCGGTCGCCAAAATCGTGGGGCTTTACGACACTGAACGGTTTTCTTTCATTCGTGACGAGTATTTCAAAGAGGTCGAGTTGCCGCGATGGGAAACCCAAACCCTTAACGTTAATTATTTCGAGCCGACCGGATGGAACGAGGGACCGGTCCGTAAATTATGGGACCTTCTTTCACCGGCCGTCGGCGCTTACAGCGGGGCGATTACCCGCACCGAACGGGAAATCCTACTGCTGCGACTCGTCGAAGCGATTCGCTGTCACGCCGCCGACAATGGGGGCAAGTTGCCGCAATCGCTCGACGAAATCAAGGAATTGCCGATTCCGTCGATCGACCCATACACCGGCAAACCGTTTTCGTACAAAGTCGAAAACGGTACCGCCGTGATCGAAGCGAAGGATCGTCGGCAGATTTTTCGGAACGTGATTCGTGTGATGTGACGTGAACGGAACCCCCAAGTTCCGCGGAGTACCGCTCCACTTGGGGCTCTTTAATCAAGTACCAATTTTTAAATATCATGCAACGAATATTCTTTTTCTTGTCCGTTATCGTTCTTTCGGCAAATTTGTTCGCTCAAACGGAAGCGAAGCGGGTCGCGGCGGATGTCGCTCCGCTGGTCGACGACGGCGTGTTCGGATTCGTCCATCTCGATCTCGATAAAATCGATACGAAAACTGGCGATACCGTGCTTCCGACGTTGGAATTGGATGCCTTTCTGAAACCCGACATGCCGATCATCCTGACGGAAAAGCTCGGCGTGCGAGACGTTTACGTCATCTTCCGACCGTCCGGTTGGCCGAACGTCGCGGTGTACGGAGCCGTTCGGCCGTCGAAAACCGCTTCTCCGGAAGAACTCGGGCAACTTTTCGGAGGGATGTCGTACAAATACAAGAAGATCGGCGATCATATTTTCTTCGGCAATATTTATGAAGCTGAGACAAAAATTCTCGAACAGCTCAAACCGTCGCCGCGACCGGATATCGAAACGGCTCTCGCCTCCGTGGAAGGCTCTGCCGCACAAGCCGTGTTCGTGCCGCCGTCGTTCGCCGCCAGGATTTTCGAAGAAAGTTCCCCTGCCCTGCCCGTTCCATTTGAAGAAACGCCGATCACCACGCTGACCCGCGGCGCTCGCTGGATCGCCGCCGGTTGGTGGGCCGAGAAATCGGAATTCCGTTGCATCGCGCAATCCGAGAACGCTCGGGCCGCCGCCGACTTGAAACAGTTTCTCGACTCCGCCGTCGATGTCGCCTTCCAAGAGTTTTCCGGACAAATTCAATTCAAAAAATTTTTCGAAGATGCTCCGACCGCCAAAGAAGCGTTACGAGCCTTGATTCCCAAGCCCGACGGCGACCGGCTCGTTCTCACGGCGCCAAGGTCGGTGTTTACGGACAAAAACAATGTTCCCGGTCGTTTCGGCGAAATTTTTTTGGCGTATCTGAGGGAACAGGCCGACGTGAGACGGTGCATGAATAATCTTCTCCAGATCATGATTGCGCTTCACAATTACCATGACGTCAACAAATTCTTCCCGGCGGCGTACACGGTGGACAAGGACGGCAAGCCGATCCACAGTTGGCGCGTGTTGATTCTTCCATGGGTCGAACAGAACGCGTTGTACAAAAAGATTCGGCTCGACGAACCGTGGGACAGCGAATACAACCGGCAATTTCATTCGCAGTGCCCTGCCCTTTTTCAATGCCCCGTTGCCGTTGCAAAAATTCCGGAAATCAAGAAGAACGGCTTGACGACGTATTCGATCATCGTCGGCAAACAGACTTGGCCGGAGCCGCCGAAAAAGTTTACGATCGACTCGATCACCGACGGCACGTCGAACACCATCGCGGTCGTCGAACGACAGACGCCGGTCTGCTGGATGGATCCGACGCACGAAATTCTCGAAGAAGACGCCGTCAAGGGAATCGGCAACACCACCGCCGGAATCGCCGCCCCGCATGTCGTTTCCAATAAATTCGGCTGCAACGTCGCGCTGTTCGACGGCAGCGTGCTGTTCGTCACGGAAAACGTGCTGCCGGAACCGTGGAAGTCGTTGATTTACCGTAACGACGGACGGTCGTTCGGCATCATGGAACTTTACGGGGCAAAACGATAATCGCTTTCGGTTGCGTCGGACAGGCAATGACGCAGCGGCCGCAACCGTTGCAGAAATCATTCGAGACGGTCGGAATGGAAAGGTATTCCGCTTCCGACCAGATCAGGTCGATGGCGGCGACCGGACATTCCCGGACGCAAATACTACATTCCCTGTCGATGCCGAGCAGGCAGTGTTCGAATCGGACCTCGGCAAGTCCAATTTTGTGCGTTTTCTTTTCCTCGACGGTCAGCGGCCGCAGCGCCCCACTCGGACAGGATTTTGTGCAAGAAATGCAGTCGATCTTGCACCAGGCCGGATCGAAAACGGCTTGCGGCAAGGAATCTTTTTTGTCCGGTTGCAATAATTCCGTCGGGCAGATCGCCGAGCAGTTGCCGCAACGGGCGCAGAGTACGGAAAACAAGGGCTCGTGAATCGCTCCCGGTGGTCGGACGGTTTTCGATGCGGCCGGCGTGAATTTCCCCCAGACGGCCAAACCGACAAGGGCGACGGCTCCCTGCAACACGTTTCGACGGGACGGGCCCGGATGCTGTTTCGATTTCGTCCGGAATCGGCGGACCAGCTTTTTCGGTGCGAAAAGAATCGACTGCAAGGCCCCGAGCGGACAGAGGTTGAAACACCAGAACGCCGGCAGGACGAGAAACAGGACGACGACGCCCCAACCGAACAGGGCGGATTTCGATGCCGGTTGCCGGACCATGGCGTTGAGCAGCGCCAACGGGTCCGTCCAAAGGAACGACGGAAATATTTCGACTGAAACGGCGAGAGCCGTCGACGTCAGCAAGGCAACCCCGAACCAGCGAAACCGATTTCCGAACCGCCCTGCCCTGCCCCATCGCAACACGTCTTGGAGCAAGCCCATCGGACAGACGTTGCGGCAGAAAAATCGTTTCCGGAATAAACAGACGCCGGCCAACGCCAAAGCGATCATTGTTCCGAAAGCAGGTAAAATTCCCTGCCCTGCTCCGGTCGCCGCGATGCCGAGCAGCGGACTGACCGCCGCCGGCAACGGGTTTTGGTCGGGGAAGAAAAAAAGGATACCGAGCAACGAAACGACGACGATGATTCGCGGGAGTTTTCGTAGCATCTCGTTGTTCGGCGTTTAGCGCCGGAGTACCGGCTAAATGAGGGGGAATTATTTTTCGATACCGAATTGATGGATCGTCGTACTGCGGAACGTTTCACCGGGTTCCAGGACCGTGCTCGGGAAAGCCGGCATGTTCGGCGAGTTCGGGTAATGTTGCGTTTCCAAGCAGAGCGAGGCGTGTTTCACGTACTTGACGCCGAAAGCCTGCGTCTTGCCGTCGAGGAAGTTGCCGCTGTAGAATTGGACGCCGGGTTCCGTCGTCCAAATCGTCATCGTTCGACCGCTTTCGGGTTCGACGACTTTCGCGCAGAGCGTCAGTTCGTCCTTTTTCCGCTGGTTCAAGATGAAGCAGTGATCGTATCCGCCGTTGAACTGCTTTTCCTTGACGTCGGCGATCCGTTCGCCGATTTTGTGTGGCGTGCGGAAGTCCAGCGGCGTGCCTTCGACGGCCTTCAGTTCGCCGGTCGGGATCAGCGTGCCGTCCGTCGGCAGGAAACGGTCGGCGTTCAGCGTCAGCAAATGTTCATGGTTCGTCGGCGCCTTGTCCTTCGAATAACCGGCGAGGTTCCAGAACGTGTGGTTCGTCAAATTGAGAACCGTTTTCTTGTCGGTCGTCGCCGTGTAGTCCATCGTCCACTGATTTTTCGTGTCGAGTTTGTACAGCACCGTGACGTCCATCGTTCCGGGATATCCCTCTTCGCCGTCCTTCGAGGTATACGTCAACTTGAGGCCGATGTAATCCCTGCCCTTGATTTCCTCGACGTTCCAAAGCACTGTGTCGAAACCTTTTTTGCCGCCGTGCAAGGCGTTGGGGCCGTTGTTGGCGGCCAACTTGTATTCCTTGCCGTCCAATTTGAACGCCGCCTTCGCGATGCGGTTTCCGTAACGACCGACGAGGGCGCCGAAGAACGGACGGATCTTTTCGTACTCCGCGACGGTTTCAAGGTTCGCCGAAACGTTGACCGTGTTGCCGTCCTTGTCCGGAACGTTGAACGCCCAAATCACGCCGCCGAGGTTGAGAATCTCCGCCGTGATCCCGCGACCGTTGTCCAGCGTGTACTTGTCGACGGTCCGGCCGTCCGCCGTCTTGCCGAATTCGGACTTTTCGATACTCATCTTGGGGGCTCCCGGCGATTTTTTGTACACGGCCCGCCGCTTCAGAAACTGCGCGGACGCCGTCAATTGAAGAACAAACAGAAAAACAAGCGAAAGAGCAATGGTTTTTTTCGTCATGGGGAAATTCATAGTGAGGGGGATTCGATCATAAAAACTATTCGTCGAAAAAATCCATGTAGTTCGTCGCTCCATGGCGAACTCGAACGATGACGATTCGATCCGAATAGACCCGATAGAAAATAAGATATTTGGTAAATTTTTTGACCCGCCAAATCCGGATATTGGTTATCGACTTTCGTCGAAATCGATAAACAGCCCCCAATTCCGGCGATTCGGAAAGTTGCCGAAACGTTTCCGCGACACTGTTATGAAACCTTATTCCGGCGTCCGGACTTCGTTCCATTAAATATGCGGTCAGTTCGACCAAGTCTTCAACCGCTCTCGCTGTCGGGATGACGGGCAACATGGTATCATCCTTGTTGTTTCTTCGCAAGTCGTTCCTGAACCCGATCCTGCAAGTCGTCCCAAAACTTCTGAGAAACGGGCTCGGTTTCTCCGCTTTCCAGCCCTTCGACGAGATCCGATTCGACGGTTTCCAGAATTCGTTCCTTTAATTCCGCCTGAATCAACTGTTGGATATAGGCGTTTTCGTCGGCGAAGCCGCTTTCGGCAGTCTGTTGCCGAACGAATTCGCCGAGGGAATCCGGCAAAGTGAGATTCAACGTTTGCATCGCAATCCTCCATTATTTTCTATCCGCCTGCGGGATGTAGGCGGGGAGTTTCTTTTCGGCGTAGAGCGGTTTGAATTGCGTCAGACGTTGGCGGCCGCCGATCATCGGCAGCGTGAGCATGTCCTCGCCGACCAGCGGCTGGGCGTATTTCACGAACTCGTCGGACACGTCGCAACCGCTCGGCAGGATCCATTTCTCGGGGAAAGTCCGTTCGCTGTTCGCAACCAACTGGAGCGGAACCTTGTCGTACCGGACGTTGTAGATAAAGCCCGGTTCGCGCTGGATCGTCGACATGAAACCGCCCTGCCCCGTTGCGGCAAGTTCCATCGCCTTTTGACCGAGCCGGTACGCTTCGTCGAGGTCGATCGGCGAGGCGTATCCCATCGAATGTCGCTGGTCGGTTCCCGGCACGTTGCCGCGGGCCGCTCCCTTCGCTGCCAAACCGACCTTGTTCAGGTAATTGACAACAATCTGGGCGATGGTCATCTGGCTGGCGCTGAAGCTCGTATGTCCGAAGGAATCCTTCACCGCGCCGACGTCGCCGACGTTGAATCCTTCGCTGATCACGACGATGCAGCGGCCCGCCTGCTTGACGGTTTCATTGACTTGTTGCGCAAGTTCTTCCAAGGTTCGGGGACTCTCCGCAAGATAAATGCAGAGCGGCATTTCACGCTTCGGATCCGCAAGCCTCGCCGCCGCCGGAATGAACCCGATTTTGCGGCCCATCGCCTGCAGGACCAGCACGGGATCCGCCGGACTGGAACCCTTGTTCTCCTCGTTGGCGTACTGCACGGCATGGACCCAATATTTGGCCGTCGAGCCGTATCCCGGCGTGTGGTCGATCAGCTTGAACTCGCTGTCGCCGACGTCGTTGTCGATCGTTTTCGGGACGCCGACCGCCTGCAAATCGAGACCTCGCTGCATGGCGAGTTCCGCGATTTTGTGGGCGGTGTCCATTGAGTCGTTGCCGCCGTTGTAGAGAAAATATCCGACGTTATGGGCCTTGAGAACGGCGACGACCCGTTCGAAATCCTCCTGTTGATGGGATTTCAGCTTATATCGGCAGGTCCCGATGGAACCGGCGACCGGCGTGTATCGGAGCAGCGAGATTTCCTCTTCGGGTTGGGCGGAAAGGTCGAGCAGTTCCTCCTTGAGAACCCCCTCGATACCATGGGCGGCTCCGTAAACGGTTCCGACGTTCTCGAATTCCCTCGCCGCTTCGATTACACCGCGCAAGGAACTGTTGATCACGCAGGTCGGGCCCCCGCTCTGGGCGATGACGACGTTCTTTTTCATGATGAAAGAATAAAGAATATTGAGTCGATGGAAAAAGGGAACAAGGAAGAGTGAAAACGGGAGACGTTTCCCTACTGTTCCTCTCTCCATGATACAATGTTACCGTCCTTGGGAACAGCCCCGTCGGGACCACTGGTTTTTGCTCGTTGGTCTTCTCGTTGATTTTCACCGGAAAGTTGCATCATGAACGAACGTCAATTGACGAACGGTCCTTACGGACATTTGCTGACAAATATCGGTGCTTGGTCGTTCGACGGCCAATGGATCGTCTACGATGTTCGAAACGGCGACGGTTCCATCTTCGACGGAATGCGGATCGAACGCGTTCACGTCGAAACCGGTTTCGTCGAAATACTTTACGAATCGACGCGAGGAGCCTGTTGCGGCGTCGTGACTTGTTCGCCGGCGGATTCCCGGGTCGTTTTTATTCACGGTCCGGAAAATCCCGATTCGGAATGGTCTTACGCTCCCCATCATCGCCGAGGCGTCTTGCTTGTTCCGGGAAACGGCGTCGAAAATCTGGACGCCTGCCAGATTGCGACGCCGTTCGTTCCCGGAGCGTTGCGGGGCGGCTCCCACGTTCATGTTTTCAGCGGCGACGGTCGTTGGGTCAGCTTCACGTATCAGGACCATCTTCTTTTCGAGTTGGATCGAAATTCGAACGCCGTTCTCCATGATCGGGACCAGCGGAATATCGGCGTGAGCGTTCCGGTCGGTCCGGTTCGCGTCAATCGGAATCATCCGAGGAACCATGACGGTTCGATGTTCACGGTCCTCGTCACGAAAACGGTCGACGATCCGCGATCCGGTAGCGACGACATCAGTCGGGCCTGTGAAGAAGGCTGGGTCGGCGTCGACGGATATTTGAGACCGGACGGAACCCGGCAGCGGAAAGCCTTGGCGTTTCTTGGAGATGTTGCGACAGAACGAGGAACCGTTACGGAGGTTTTCCTTGTCGATCTGCCGGACGATTTGACGATTCCGGGCGATGGGCCGTTGTCCGGTACGGAAACCAAGCGTCCGAGTCCGCCCTTCGGCGTCCGACAACGGCGTCTGACGTTCACGGCACACAAAAAATTTCCCGGGATCGGAGGAACGACACGGCATTGGGTACGAAGCAGCCCGGACGGCTCGAACATTGCCTTTTTAATGCGAGACGACGACGGAATCGTTCGTCTTTGGACCGTGTCACCGAACGGTGGGGACTTGAAACCGTGGTCCCAAAACGAGAAAGATGTCTGCTCCGCGTTTACCTGGAGTCCGGACGGCCAAACATTGGCGTTCGTCGCAGACAATTTGGTTTTCCTCGCAACAGAGGAAAAAACGGTCCGTCTGACGGAGCAAACCGCCGATCTCAACGCTCCCCTGCCCTTTGCCGTCGTTTTCTCGCCGGATGGTCGAAAGGTTGCCTTCCAACGAAACGTCGCTCACGCCGACGGACGACGGTTCAACCAGATTTTCGTCGTCGATGTCTACTGTGAAACGGCATTCGACTGACATTTTGAGAAAAGATTTTGCCGTTTCGCTTTTTTTCGCAAAGTCAAATACCGTCGAAAGATGAGCCGACCAACGGAAGGCGGCGTTGATGGGGCCGAAGCAGCCGCCTTACCGTGCTACGGTATCGAATGAGGTCGAAAGCGAAAAAATGAAAAAGGGGAAGCGAAACCGCTTCCCTTTTCTCCTTTTCACGTTTTCCTACTTGAAGTTCCCCAAATTTCGACGCCGAATATTGATTCTCGGCCGCCTCCACCCGGGACTCTTTCTGCATTATTTACATGACCGGCGAATCGACGTGTCCGCCGCCGACACGGTGGAGATGGTCGAGGTCGATGTAGAAAACTTCAACGGCGTCCTGATTCTTGATCGTGTACGGAATCGGCCAACCGACGTTCGTCGTTTCTTCGAAGTACACCGTGCATTTATAGTGGGCGTGGTGTAGTTGGCACGGCCCGGCGAGCGGGAACTGTCGCGGCGGATCGACATAATCGGCAATCTTTTCCTTCGTGATTCCCTTGACGTTTCGGAAAGTCGTTTCCATACCGGGAACCGCCCCGGAAACGGGCCGGATTTTTTCCAATTGGCGGATCACCTGATCGTCGGACGGCGGATCCAGTGCAACGCATTCGCCGACAATCGGATCGAGAATCGCGACTTTTTTGTAGCGTTCTTTTTCCCAAGCCTGATCTTCGTAACCGCCTTGAAAATACGGGCTGACAGGAACCGGAATACTGGCGATTCCGAGCGTCGGGCCGTACGTCAAACAGCCGGTCGACGTCACGGCAAAAAGGAGCGTCAGGCTCGCGACGCAGAGAAAAACGGTCTTTTTCATGTCATCCCTCGACAAAGATAGGTTACGGACGTAGGAAATCCTTTCTTACCGTACTTATCGTTCTAATCTGTCGAGAAACTTGCGGATTTTCTCCGTTTTTTTGAGCGGGAACACGATTCTGGAGGTTTACGGACTATACGCCGAGAGTATCGAGAGCTTAGCGAGTCGCAGGCGACACGGCTACGGCTAAGGCTAAGGAGTCGATTCCAATGATTTTGCCCAGGTTTTCGGATCCCACTGTGTTGACGTTGGTCGTTGTTGCGGCGAAAAGAGCGTCGCGGCTTTCGAGGAATTACCTTCCTTGGCCGTACTGAGCAATTGGGCCGGTGTTCGAACAGCTTCTCCCGAAGTCAGCCGTTGGAGAAATCGGCCTCGGTGGGACGAAAGGGGAACCGTTGTCGGAATCGCGACCGCTTCATTTGTTGAAGCCGAAAACTGGGGTTGCGATGGAATTGTCGCTGTCGAGGCGATTTTGGAGATCAACTGTTCGTCGGACGGAACGCCCGGTGTCGAAGGAAGAATCGGCGTTTGATCGGCTGGAGACGCAAGCGTTGTCGGTTTGATCGATTCCGCAACCGAGGAAAGTTCGTTTTTTAAAACCGTTTTCTGGACGGCAGCCGTTGGTGTGGATGGCGCCGGGGCCGACGGGATGGTCGGCGGCGACGAAAAAAACGCCGCTGCCGATTGGACCGCGGACTCGATTTTTTTCTCCGTTTCCGCTTTGGAGGTCGATGGAGCCGTCGTCGAGGGGGTTGAACTGCCGTTCCACCATTTTCCGATCGCATCAAGCAGCGACGAAGCGTTGTTCGATTCCTTTTGCAGATCCTCACGAAGCTTTTGCGCTTCGTCGACCCAAGCGGCTCCTCGAGCGAACAGGCTGAAACCGCTTGTCGTACTCGCCGCCGAATGAGAATTCGAAACCGTTGCCGTGGAGGAAGCGTGAGCGGCGGTTCCGTTGACTTCCGCATCAAAAAGGGCAATTTGCGCTTTGAGAAGCTTGCAGGCGTCTTCCGGGATGAAGGCCCCGGTCTTCGTGATCAGAAAAGTGATGTATTTTCCCGATTTCGATTCGAAGACACTCTGCCGGGACTGTTCGGTCAGCATAACGGCAAAAAACGTGATCACCATGCAGATCAGTACCCCTTTGAGGAGTCCGAGCAGGGCGCCCATTTGGCGATCGAACTCCTTGATTTTCATCGACTCCATGCCCTTTTCGATCTTTCGATGGATCAGTCGGATCACGATCATCGTTCCGACGAAGAGCAGGAGCATCGCTCCGATTCGATTCCACGGTTCCTCAGCCGGAATCGATGGGGCAACGGCGAACGCGAAGCGGGACGCGACGATCCAGCAGACGAAATAGGAACCGACCGAGACGATTTGCGAGACCATCCCCTTCATGAAGCCGCGAAGCATCAGCAACACGAGAACCGCGAGAATGATCAGGTCGAAAATGTTCATGGGAAGAGGAGACAATGGAGAATTGAGAATGGAGAATTGAGAGTTGGGAATGCTTACGGCGTTCACGATCCACACTCAACGATCCACGATCACGGAATATACACGAAATTGCTCTTGGATAAAAGAGCAAAATCGGGTAAAAGACTGCAGGGTTTTTCGTCATCCCCGCGAAGGCGGGGACCTAGACGAAAGATGTTATTGAGCATTTGCACCCGTCAGTAACGTGTGCAACGACGTATTGAAGTTTGCTCTCTGGGTCCCCGCCTTCGCGGGGATGACGGTACATTTTCTTCCTCCCCCTCCCCTCGATGGCCGATTTCAAGCGTCACGTAACCTGTAGCTCGTTGACCGGCGTGGTGCTCGGCGGGGTGGCGTACCATCTGGGGATTCCGCCGGCGACCTGTCTGGTGTCGGCGGGACTCTGCGGCATGGCAGGGATGTTGCCGGACATCGACAGCGATACGAGCCGTTCGTTCAAGACCTGCCTCCATATGGCGGCGGTCCTCGGCGCCATGCTCACGCTCCAGCGGCTGCGGATGTTTCGGCTCGATCATGATTGGATCATTTTCGCGGCGACCTGCGTCTTTTTCTTCATCTTATATGTCGTTGGTGCCGTGATTCGCCGGCTGACGGTTCATCGTGGCATGTTGCACAGTCTGCCGGCGGTCGTCATCGCGGGAGAATTCGTCTATCTCGTTTCGGAAGGCGACATGACGTCCCGGATCGTCAAGGCGTTTGCGCTGTCTGCCGGATATTTGTCCCACCTGATCCTTGACGAAGTTTACAGCTTTGACTCGACGGGCAAGGTTTTCAAGATCAAGAAATCCTTCGGAACGGCGGTCAAGATGATCGACGTCAAGCATAAATATATCACGATCACGTTTTACTTTATCGCCGTTTTCCTCGGGTCGGTCATCGCGAACGAGTCGACGCTCTCGGAAGGACTCGGAATTCAAGAGATGATCGCGGACGAATCGCCGGCGGCAACATCAGAGACCGCAGATTCCGGCTCGACTCGACCGACACCGCTCAAGGACTTTCTGGCGAAATTCGTCTCTGCCAAAGCGAAACCTTCCGAACCGACGGGCGAGATCTCGGCCGTGGCGTCCGGGACCACAGGTCCCGGCTCTCGTGCTGAAGCTTCCGGCTCTCGCGCAGAAGCTCCCGACTCTCGGACCGAACTCGTTTCCATGGAAACGGCAAGCGTCAATTTGCGGCCGCTGCTTCCCTTGAACGACGAACACGCGTTGTTTCAACGCCGCCGTCCTGCCGCTTCCGAAGCAGTTTCGTTGGTTTCTGCTTCCGAGACGTCGACCGTCGAAACCGTTCCAACGATTCCGATGCAGGCCGTTCTTCCTTCGAACGTTCCAGCTTCGAACGGCTCGCGATCGAACGCCGAACCGGTTTTGACGATTTCTCCTCAAGCCTTGTCGGCGTCAAATACCGTGTCGGTTCCGGTTTCGGTTCCGGCGACGTCGCCGGATCGGCCGACTCTCTTTCGGAAAATCGGCTCCAATGTCGATTCGGCTCCGGTTCAACTCAGGCCCGTGGACGCCGACTTTCGCAACGCTCCGATGCTCCGCCAACGTACTCCGGCGTCGATCGGACCGTTGAAATAAAACAACAGCCGGAATGGAGGCAGTACTCTGCCGTAATGACGGAAAGAGTCGTTCGACCGTCATTGCGTCGGAGTACCGCCTCCATTCCGGCTTTTATAATGTTGACAGTTTGCGCCGACCGGAACATAATGGTCCGGTCGTTTTCTCCATTGATTGTTCCGCCTCCAGAAAATATTCCATGTCGCAATACGAAAACCCGCTGATCGGTCGTTACGCCTCGAAAAAAATGTCGGAATTATGGGGCTCGCAACGCAAGTTCGGAACCTGGCGTCGACTTTGGCTGGCGCTGGCCGAAACCGAAAAGGAACTCGGCCTCCCCATCACGCAGCAGCAACTCGACGAGATGAAGGTCCATCTCGACGACATCGATTTCAAAGCGGCAGCGGAATACGAACGAAAGCTGCGGCACGATGTCATGGCTCACGTCCATACCTTCGGCGACGCTTGTCCGAGCGCTCGGCCGATCATCCATCTTGGAGCGACAAGCTGTTTCGTGACCGATAACACCGACTCGATTCTGCTCCGGGAAGCCCTCGAATTGATCCAGCGGCGGCTCGTTTCCGTGATCGACCGACTCGGCAAATTCGCCTGGAAATACAAGGGCCTGCCTTGTTTGGCTTTCACCCATCTCCAGCCCGCCCAGCCGACGACCGTCGGTAAACGGGCCTGTCTTTGGGCCTATGATCTCGTCCTCGACCTCGCGGAACTCGAACACCGGATCAAGACCGTGCTGCCGCTCGGCAACAAGGGAACGACGGGAACCCAAGCGAGCTTTCTGAAATTGTTCGACGGCGACCACGAAAAGGTTCGCCGCTTGGAGCAATTGTTCTGCGAAAAAATCGGTTTCCAAAAATCCTTTGCCGTAACGGGACAGACCTATCCCCGGAAAATGGACGCTCAAATTATCGACGTCCTTTCGGCGATCGCCCAAAGCGCCCATAAATTCGCGACCGATTTGCGGATCCTCGCCCATCGTAAGGAAATGGAGGAACCGTTCGAAACGGACCAGATTGGTTCCTCCGCGATGGCATATAAACGGAATCCGATGAGGAGCGAACGAATCTGCTCGCTGGCCCGGTTCGTGATGAGCCTGCAATCGAGTCCCGGGATGACGCTCGCCACACAATGGATGGAACGGACGCTCGACGACAGCGCCAACCGTCGGCTCGTGCTGCCGCAGGCGTTTCTTGCTCTCGACGCGATTTTGATTCTTTATCAAAACGTCGCCGAGGGACTGGTCGTGTACGAAAAAGTAATCGAAAAAAATCTCCAATCGGAACTCCCTTTCATGGCGACCGAAAACATTTTGATGGCCGCCGTGGCCGTAACATCAGGGGAGGGCGGCGATCGGCAAGACCTGCATGAAAAAATTCGTCAGCACGCCCAAGCAGCGGCTGCTGTCGTCAAGAACGAAGGCGGAGCAAACGATTTGTTGGACCGCCTGCGAAGCGATTCCGCTTTTTCCGGTGTCGATATCGACGCCGAACTGAATCCATCGGCGTTCGTTGGCCGCGCCCCCGAACAGGTTGAAGAATTTCTCGCCGAACAGGTCGACCCGATCCGCGACCGTTACGAAGATTTTTTAACGGTCCAAGACGTCGAAGTCAGGGTTTAAAATTCCATGTCGTTCCAACAAATTATCGCCCGTTGGCTGACCGCCCAAGCTGCCGACGCTATCAAAAGGGAGATCTTTTCGCCGAAATCCGATCCGAAGGAGCCCGGAACTGAGATTGCGCCCCTCGGCGGTTGCGGGGAAAACGATTCGTCGCCGAACGCGACGGATATCGGCTTCGTTTTCGCAATGCCGATGGAAGCCGCCGGAATTGTCGACCGACTGTCCGATCACGAAACGACGATCGGCGATGGACGAAAATTTCATACCGGAATGCTACGGAACTTCCGTGTCGCCGTTGTCGAGTCCGGTGTCGGTCAGGAAAAAGCCCGGAAAGCAACCGACGCCCTGATCGACACGTTTCGGCCCCAAAGGCTGGTTTCCGCCGGATATTCCGGAGCCCTTTCCGCAAAGCTAAAACGATTCGCTGTCCGGATTCCAACCGCCGTGGTCCGGGAATCCGACGGCAAACGGATCGAATTGCAACCCGAGTCTGAAGAAAAAGTTTGGCTGCTGACGACGGATTTCGTCGTTGCGACGCCGAAACGAAAAAAAATGCTGGGAAAAGAGCATGAAGCGGCTCTCGTCGACATGGAAACCTTCGCGGTCGCTGAACGTTGTCAGGAACGTGAGATTCCGTTTCTTTCCGTTCGCATCGTCCTCGATACGGTCGAAGAGTCGTTGCCTAAGGACGTCCAACGGATCATGAAAAGCGCTGAACGGAGTACCGCCCGACTTGTCGGCTCCGTTCTCGGTTCGCTTTTTTCCCGTCCTTCCGCCCTTCTCGATCTTTACACGCTCAAAGAGCGGGCGATTGATGCTACGGACCGCCTCGCCAAACGGATATTTAGCGAGATTACACAAAATGAGCCGAGGAAATAAAGAAAGACGTTGCCAAATATTTCGGATTCGGCGAATCTTTACGATTTTCCTGTTGCCGAAACGAACAATTCTTTGTTAGAATACGTATGCTTGCGAGTTGACTTGCCGATACCGACCACCGAGCGCCCCGCAGGCGGGGCGGCTAAACGAACAATTTTATTTAAGTCCTATGATTATCCGAAACGCCCGATTTGCGATTTCTTGCATATTCCTTTCCGGTTTCCTTTTCTTCACGGCTTGCCAAAAAGAAAGTTCCGGTCAACCGATTGTCCCACCGAATGCCGCAGTTCCGGTTGCTTCGCAGACAGTCAACGGTTCGCTGCTTCCTTTGGTCCCCACAGCACAGGACCGGAGCGTCGCTCGGCTCTTTACCCGGGTTCTTGGAGCCCAACACATTTCTCAGCGACCGCTCGACAAAGCCGTTTCGAAGGAAGCGTTTCGGCTCTATTTGAAGGGACTCGATCCGTTCAAGTTGTATTTCTACCAATCTGACATCGATTCGTTCGCGAAATACGAAGACCAAATTTGCGACTTGGCGAAACAAGGCAACGTGTCGCCAGCATTCGAGATTTACAATACCTATCTTGATCGGGTCAAGGAACGCGTCGACATGGTGATGCAAATTCTTGACACGCCGCAAGATTTTACGATCGACGAGGAAATCATCCGCAAGAAAGAGCTTCTGGCTTGGCCGAATTCCAAGGAAGAAGCCTATGATCGTTGGCGTAAACGGGTCAAGGACGACATCTTGGCTCTGAAAGCGGAAGCCAAGGAAAAAGCGAAGGATCGGGAAAAAGCAATTGCCGACGGCAAAACGCCCAAAGCTCTTGATGAACGCGATCCGATCGAACGCCTGAAAAAGCGGTATGCCAGCTTCCGAAAGCGGATGTTGCTCGAAAACCATATCGAACAGGGAAAAATACTCGACGACATCAAAAAAGCCGCGAACGATGACGTGATGGAAGCGTATCTCTCGTCGATTTCCGGAGCCCTTGATCCGCATACATCCTATATGTCGCCGACAACGCTTGAGAACTTCAACATCAACATGGAGAAGAAACTCGAAGGAATCGGCGCGACGTTGACTTCGGAAGACGGTTACACCGTCGTGAAAAAGTTGGTTCCCGGCGGTCCGGCCGACAAGGGCGGACAACTCAAGGTCGACGACAAGATCAGCGGCGTCGGCCAAGGTCGGGAAGGTAAAATCGAAGACGTCGTCGACGCCCGGCTTTCGGACGTCGTCAAAATGATTCGCGGCGACAAGGGAACGACCGTTCGCCTTGAAGTAATCCCTTCCGACGGCTCCGCGACCAAGGTCATCGAAATCGTCCGCGAACAGGTCGATCTGAAAGACCAAGCCGCAAAAGGCGAAGTGTTCGACTTCGGAAGTCGTCCCGATAACGGCCAACCGTACAAGATCGGCGTGATTGATCTGCCCGACTTCTATCTCGACATGCGGGGCTTTCGACAGGACGATCCGAACGCCCGGAGTACGACGAATGACGTCAAGAAAATTCTTAAAGATTTCGTTTCGAAGAACGTCGACGTGGTGGTTCTCGATTTGAAACGAAACGGCGGCGGTTCTCTCTACGAAGCGGTCGCCCTGACCGGTTTGTTTATTGAAACAGGGAACGTCGTGCAGACGAAGGACGACGTCAATCGTCCGCAGCAGCGGGACGATCCGGACCCGGGTTGCGATTGGACCGGTCCGCTTGTCGTGATCGAAAGCAAGTTCAGTGCCAGCGCCAGCGAAATTTTCGCCGGAGCGATCAAGGATTACCAACGCGGTTTGCTTGTCGGTGATTCCCGAACGCACGGAAAAGGAACCGTCCAGCAGATGAAAGATCTCTCCGAGATTTTCATGAACGGCAGCCCGACGAATCTTGAGCTTGGCGTGATCAAACTGACGATTCAGGGATTCTATCGTCCCAGCGGTGTTTCGCCGCAACGGGAAGGCGTCGCGGCCGATGTCGTGATTCCGTCGCTGACCGATGTACTCGAAGATATCTGCGAATCCGATCTCGACAACGCCTTGACTCTGAACAAGATCACGCAGGCACGAAACTTCCCGCCGAAGTTTCCTTATGTCAGTTCGCAAATTTCGGCAACACTACAGGAGCTTTCCGACAAGCGAGTCGTCGGCAACGAGGAGTTCGCCAAGCTGCAGAAGGAAATCGCGATTTACAAGGAAATCAAAGGTCGGAAAACCTCGACGCTCAATGAAAAGAAATACTTCGAAGAACTCGACCGGCTCAACGCGGACAAAAAAGAACGCGAAAGTTTCGAGGATCTCGTCGACAGCGACAGCAAGATCAAGAGGGATTATTATCTTGACGAAGTTCTCGCGATTTCAATCGACTACGTCAACGTTCTGAAAGGCTTCGGCGTGTCGTTTCCCGTCGCGAAAACAGTGACGCCGAAACCCTCGCCGCTGAGTTTGTTCTTCGGAAAATAAAGTAAAGTCCGTCATCCCCGCGCAGGCGGGGACCTAGACGAAAGATATTGCGGACCGTTTGCATCCGTAATTGATGAGTAAGATTACCGCCAATGATGTGTGCAAAATCCTATTGAAGTCTGTTCTCTAGGTCCCCGCCTGCGCGGGGATGACGGACTTTTATCCTTTTCAAATGTTTCGTTTATTATCGTTTTCTCTCGCCGTGGTCGGTTTTCTGACGACGGCGATTTCTTTTTGCGGAGCGCAGCAGCTTCCCGAGAAGCAGCGGACGCTGTCGGATCGGTATGCGCAGCTCGAGCAGATCATTCTCCGGATGTCGGAGGTTTCCGCGTCGACGAATCCGAAGCGGGCCGAGTTGCTCCGTAAGGTGCTTGCCGCGAGCAAGAATCGGCTCGTTTCGCCGCGTCTGGACGAACTAGTTCGAGCCTTGGAACAGAGACGTCTAACCGACGCAATTGCTTCGCAGGAAGGAATCGAAAAGGATTTGCTGGAATTACTCAAGCTGCTCGAAAGCGAGAATCGCGATCAGCGACGCCAGGACGAAAAGGAACGGATCAAGGAATTCCTGCGTGATCTGGAAGAACTGATCCATAAAGAGAAAACGCTGAAACAACGGACCGCCCAAAATGAGAACGCGACGCCGTTCGAGAAAGAGCAGAAGGATGTTCGCCTGTTGACGCAATCACTACGGGATCGGATCGAGAACCACGAAAATCCAGGAAAGAAAAAGGACGACAAGACATCAGACGACAAGAATTCGGATGACAAAAAATCAGACGACAAAGACGCAAAGAAACCCGACGACAAGAAATCGGACGAAAACAAAGCCGGCGACGAAGAAAAAATGAAGGAATCCGCGGGGAGCGAGGAAACGAAACCCGACTCCGACAAGAAGCAAGCGGAACCGGAAGAATCCGAAGAAGGAAAGTCGCCGACTCAGCAGGCGATGAGCCGGGCTCTCAAAAGAATGAAACAGGCCGAAAAGAAGCTCAAGGAAGCTGAAAAAAAAGGCGCGATTGAGGATCAGGAAGAAGCGATTGCCGAACTCCAGAAGGCGAAAGCCGAACTCGAAAAGATCTTGCGGCAACTTCGTGAAGAGGAGTTGATGCAGACGCTGGAAAAGCTTGAAGCCCGATTCAAAAGGATGCTGAAAGTCGAACAGGGAATTCGAACGCAAACGGAAAAACTTTCGAAGGAAGGCGGCGACGGCGAAGAAGTCAGGCGAACCGTGCAGATTCAGTCGAGTCGTCTGGGAGCGGATCAACAGACGGTCGTCGAAGACGCCGATGCGGCTTTGGTGCTGTTACGGGAAGACGGAACGGCCCAGGCGATGGTCGAATCGTTGCTTCAGGCTCGTTTTGACATGGGAGAGGCGAAAACCCGCCTTGATCGGACCGAACTCGATGCGATTACGTTGGGAATCGAGGACGCGGTGATCGCCTCGTTGGAAGAAATGCTCGACGCAATCGACATGGCGATCAAGGAATCGAAGAAACGACAGGAAGATCAGGCCCCATCTCCCGGCGGCGGCGGCGACGACGGCGAGGAACCGTTGATTCAAATGTTGTCGGAACTCCGGATGATTCGTTCGATGCAACGTCGGGTCAACGAACGGACGGAACGTTACGAAAAAATGCTCGGCCAACCGGCGGCTGATCTCGATTCGCTCAAAAACGGAGTCGACGAACTGACAAGGCAGCAGCACCGGATTTCCCGTATTCTGCACGATATTAAAGTCGGACGGACGAATTGATCCATGGACCGGTTTTCCGACTGGAAAAAATATCTCCCCTACGGCGTTCTCCTCGCCGTTTCCGGCGGCGCCGACAGCGTGGCGTTGTTTCACGGTTTCGTTCAGACCGCCGAAGATCAAACGGATTGCTTGGCCGTCGGACACGTCAACCATCGGTTGCGCGGCGAAGAGTCGGACACCGACGCCGAATTCGTTCGAAATCTCGCGGAAAAACATCGTTTGCGTTACGTCGAATACCGAATCACTTCGGAGGATTGGAATCTCGACGAAAGCGGAAGCATCGAAGCGGCGGCGAGACGAATCCGATACGATTTTCTCGCGAAAACGGCGGAACGTTTGGGATTTCGTTACGTTGCCGTTGCTCATACGGCGGACGATCAGGTCGAAACGATTTTGCACCGAATCCTGCGGGGAACCGGTCTCGACGGACTCGCCGGAATGTCCGCTGTTCGGTCGCTCAGCCCGGCGGTTTCCTTGATTCGGCCGCTGCTCGGCATTTTTCGTCGCGAATTACTGGAATTCCTGGAACGGATCGATCAACCGTTTCGGATCGATTCCTCCAATCTTTCCGAAGAGTTTACGCGAAATAAAATCCGCAACAGTTTATTGCCGATGCTCCGGACGAAATTCAACCCGAAAGTCGATACCGCCCTGCTCCGCTTGGCCCGGTTGGCGAAAGATTCCGAAGAAATGCTTGACGACGTTCTCGACGCTTTGATGCCGCCGCCGGACGACCCGACGAAGATCGACGTCTCCGTGTTGCTGCAATCCCGGCCGCTGGTTCGAGCTTTTTTCCGACGTCTTTGGAAAGAACACGGCGGTCCGCAACGTGAAATGGGGTTCGAGCAATGGAACGAATTGATCGACTTCCTGTTGCGTGGAAACGGTCGCCGTCTTTTTCCGGGATCCGTACTCGTCGAACGCGACAGCGACCAAATCGGCGTGTTTTTTGAAAAGTAATATCTCCGTCGATCTTGTATGCGCGATTGACGGTATTGGGGACCATCGCTTAAGGCTTCCACCGAAAAACAATCGGCAAAATAGCTGAGCACGAAGCGTCAGCGAGTGTTTTGAGTTCATTCCCTCGCTGACGCGTCGGGCTCTGAAACTTGCCTGCTAATTATCGGCGAAACCTTAAGGTTTTCGATACAGCGGAAGAATTCGGTACGGTGTTTCGAGAATCAGGATCGCCAAGGACGTGTTAAGCAGCCGTCCGCCGGTGTCGGCGTGACGATCGGGGAAAAACCAGCTTCCCGCTTCGTGTCGCTGTTTCGCCTGATGACGAACGAGAAAGTCGCTAAGTTCCGTCGACCATCGCTTCCATCCGGAACCGCCATAATGATGCATCGCCAAGGTTGCATAGTAAGCGTAATACAGGCAACACTCGGTTCCATTCGGTCGCAAGGGCCCCGATTGTTCGATCAAGTCGATCCCTTCGTCGAGCATCTTTTCGCCGGGCTCCCAACCGAGATACATTCGGAGCAACAATCCCGTTGCGCTGCAGGTTCGTTGCGAGTCGTCGCCGGAACCGCTGAATTTCTCCCGTTCCGGCAGGTAATTGTATTGACGACCGCCGTCCATCGCCACGGCGTCGAGAAAATCGGATGCCAGATAAATCGATCCCTGTGGAACGTGAAGGCTTGCGAGTTTTGCGCTTTTCAACGCCATGATCTGCCAACCGGACACCGAAAGATCGCCGGGCGACTGGTTCGGCTTGTACCGCCAACCGCCGGTCCGTTGGTCCTGGGCCTTTTCGATGAAATCGATCGCTCCCTGCGCTCCGTCCCGCAGGCTTCGCAATTTTTTTCCGCTCATCGCATGGGCTTCGCAAAGAACGATCGCGGCGAGACCGTGAGCATACATTCCGTTCAGACCTTCGATATAGTCGATCGTGTTGTCGCTTTCCCGGAATTTCCTGCAATGCAGCAGGAACGCCAAACCGTCCTCGACGACGGTTCGGTATCGGCTCGGCTTGTCGTGAGTATAACCGGCCCCGAGAAACGGCAGCAGGGCGAGCGATGTCGCGGCGATCCGGCTGCCGTGGTCGCCGCTGTTGTTACATTGTTTACACGAATTCTGGAAGTCGAAGCTCCAACTGCCGTCCGACTTGTTTTGATGAGCGGCCAACCAAGCGAGTCCGGCTTCCACGGCGTTTTCGCCGGCGCCGCCGTCTCCCTGGCCGAGTCCGCCGCCGCGAGCCCGATTCTCCGACGTTCGACCGCCGAAACCGCCACCGTCCACGAAACCGGTCGTTTTTCGCGGTCCCTGCGAAGCCGGTGCCGCTTCGGTTTCTCCCGGACCCTCGATCGGCGGAGCGTCGATCGTCTGTCCGCTCGACGCCGGAGTCGGTTTGACTTCTTCGGTCTCCGTCTTTTTCGGTTTTTCTTCGTTGGCCTGTGGAGCGGAATCTTTACTGGTCGGTTTGTCCGGTTCGAGCTTGACCTCGGCTTCGGCAGCATCGTCTTTCTTGGCAAGCTCCGCAGGCAATTCGTTGAATCCGCCGAGAATGGTACCGAGACCGTCACGCAACGGCACCGGCAGCAAAAAAAGTGAGAGCAGAAAAAGAATCAGGAGATGAAAGAGAACGCTGACCACCGTTCCGACGCTTTCCTTGGAACGGAACTTTTTTCCCAGTGTTCGCATCCCCACAACGAGGCGATTCGGCTCGTCGTCCTCGTCGATTTCTTTCGTTTTCCAATTCGGAAAGAAAATCTGTCGGAGAAAATAGAGAAGGTCGGAGAATCGCATAGTAGAAGTTAGGGACTAGGGGGCAGGGATTAGGGGGAAGAGTGCAAAACACCGATCGAGCGTTGCTCGATCGACGAGCCCCTAATCCCTAGCCCCTACCTCCTACTCCGATACCTGCGTGACGACTTGCGAGGAGCTTGTCGACCAGGTATCGAACGACGCCATCGAAACGCTGCCGGAAGTGATCGGTACGGCAGCGGCCAAGGCGTCTACGTTTCGTGTCGCTGTTTCGGAACTGTATGTCGAAGGAATGGTCTGTGTCGGCACCCACGAATTTGTTGTCGGCGAACTGGTCGCGGTCGTTGGATAGATCGTTGCGCCGTTGCTCAGGCTGCCGTAAATCGACGCCGGTTGAGCGGAACTCATCGGGCTCGTTGCCGGATTCGGCGAAACGGGAATCGCGGCCGGAGCCGTCGTTGTCGGAATCGTGTTCGTTGCCGGAACGCCGTTTGGATACGTCGTCGCCGCTCCTTGAGGACAGTAATTCGATTGGCTCGGCTGTTGGCCGAGGATCGTCGGCGAATACGAATAGGTCGCCGGCGCTGGAATTCGGCAAGTATAGGGATCCGCTGGCTGCGTGTTCGTCGATTTGCAGCCGAAAGCTGCCGTGATGCAACTTACAAAGACCAGCAGAACGGCAATCGAACTTGGTTTTGCTCTCAATGTCATATTACCAACTCCTTCCAAGGGGATTTCGACGAAAAATAAGGAAATCGCCGCAAATTGTCCAGAGCAATTTACGAAGATTCCGTTGCGTCAAGTTTACACCATAACTTGAGTCGAGGTTGTCCCAAAGCATATTTGGGAAAAGATGATGATTGGGGTGAAATTGGGGATTCGAGAAATTGTTGAATGGATAAAATATCGTGTTTGGGTGGGATTGTGGCTCAACACAGGAGACGATTGAGTGAGTCCGCGCAACGTACGAAGCGATCGGATATTTCTACTGTATAACGATCTAACCGTTTCGTGCATTCATTTTCTCTCACAAAGGACACAAAGGCACGAAGGAGGATTTTGATGAAAACAACCCGAAAAAAATGGATTATTTCCGCGAAAAACGCAAAATTTCTTGAAAAACTCCCTTTGTGCCTTCGTGAGCTTTGTGAGAGATCATTACTTGTACTGTGCAAGTTCTCGGCTTTTTTTGTGAACGTAACCTTGATTCTGCCGCAAGGCTGGAGGCTGGAGACCGTAGGGAACGGTTGGAAACCGGGAACTCCAGCCTCCGGCCTACAGTCTCCAGCCTCGTTCAATGTTCGATGTTTTGTAACTTGCACAGTGCAACTACAATCGCGTCAACGCCGGATTGATTCAAAAACGGGAGACCGAAACCGGGACACAATACTTGAAATCCAGCGTTCTCGAATGTAAACGCAAAAATCCGTGAACCGTTGATCGAACAGAAAGGCAAAGCCGTCCAACACTGGGCGGCTTTTTTTGTTTCTTGTCCAAAACCGTTCAACTTCGTCCAACTTCGTTCAACGTCGTGCAAGGTTGTCCAATATCGTTCAGCGGCTCCTTTTTGCTCTTGAATTTATCGGAATTGGAATCATATTGGTTGTCGTCTCAAGGACAATCAATCCGAACGATAATACCCCGCACCCCATCAAAGGAGGTTCCATCATGCTGACGTTGAATCATCCCAAAACCGAAAACCGCACCGTCGAGCCGATTGCGGTGAACTCCGTCGCGGCCTGTAAACTGCTCGGCGTGTCGTCGACGACGCTGACCAAATGGACGCGGGAGAATCTCATCCCTCACAACCGCGTCGGTCGCCGGTTGTTCTACTCCGTCGAAGTTCTGAAACGGTTCGCCGCCGGTGAACTCACCGGCGCGTCCGCTCAAGAGTAATCGTCCCAACAATTCACGCAAGGAGATCAACACCATGACGGACGGTCAATCTTTTTTCTGTGAACTGAACGGACCATTTCCGGACGATATGCCGTTCGGGCTTGAAGGCGAGCGACGTCGGCGAGAACTGGAAGATTCCGCCAAGGATCGTCGCTCCGTCGTCGCCGAAATCCGTGACGAAATGCGACGGATCACGCAACGGGCGATCCAACGTCGTGAAGGTCGGTACAACGTTAACGAAACGCAAGGAGCCGCCAACGACGTACGCTAAACGGCTCCCTGCAAGAGATCAACAGCACAATCATCATACCATGAAATTAGGAACGGGCAAGAGATTTTCCGTCGAGGAAATCAAGCGACTGGCGTCGGGACGGGAACTCGACATCCTCCAATCGGTCGCGGGAGTTCCCGCCGCGATCATTGAACAGGACAAACGGGAACATCCCTGTCCGAAGTGTTCTGACAGTATCGACAGCACCCGTTGCCGATTGATCGATCGGAACACCGGAGCGATTTTCTGTTCTCACTGCTTCGACAAAAACAACGGCGACTTTCTCGCCGCGATTCAACATTTTCGCGGCGTCGATCTTCCCGAGGCGTTGCGGCTGGTTGCCGATTATTTGGGATTAGCCGCATCCGCCTGCGGTGCGAGGAGTTCGGGTAAACCTGATTCCCGCTCCCTCGCACCGCAGGCGGATGCGGCTAACATCCCTTGGAAAACGGTCAAGACGTGGGTTTACACTGACCAAGCAGGAAAGCCGCTCTACCGTGTCAAGCGGATTGAATGGACCAAAAACGGCGAGCCGAAAAAGTCGTTTATTCAAGAGCGTTACATCGGCGGAAAATGGGTTGTCGGTCTTGGCAACACCTCCCCGGTTCCGTTCAACTGGTCGGAACTGAATCGGCGGGCAGAGGAAAAAGTTTTCATCGTCGAAGGGGAAAAGTGCTGCGACGCTCTCACCGCGTTGGGCTTTCTGGCGACGACGGCGAGCGGCGGAAGCAACACGAAAATCGACTGGGCGAAATTCATCGATCATCGCGACGTTGTGATTCTTCCCGACAACGACAAGCCCGGTTTTGAGTACGCTCTCCGTGTCGCCGATCAACTGTACGGAAGCGGCTGCGAGATCAAAGTTGTTTTTCTGTCTGGATTGAAACACAAGGGCGACGTCGCCGATTGGGTTCTCGCTCACGAGCCGGGACCTGTGGTCCCGGAACTCACCCGGATCGTCGAGGAGACGCCCCGCTGGAACGGCGAGCGGTTTTCGTTCAACGGTGAAGAGGAATCCGAATCGTCGGCGGAACCGAACGACAGCGTACCGGAACAGAGGATCGGCCCTGTTCTCGTTTCGTTTGATGAGATCGAGGAAACCGAAGTATCTTGGTTGCTGCAAGACGTTTTCCCGATGGGAATGGTCTCCGTTCTGGCAGGGAAACCCGGTCAGGGAAAATCGTTTTTGACGTGCTGGCTTTCGTCCGTCGTTTCCGGCGACGATACGGTTTATTTTCGTCACCGCCCCATTCAAAAGGGAAGCGTTATTATCTGCAACGCCGAAGACGACGCGGGAAAGGTCATCAAAAAGCGATTGCGGACGAACGGAGCGAATCTGTCGAGGGTTAAAACGATTTCTTACGTTCTCATCGCCGGGCGTGGTTCGGGGGGAAAGTCCGAGGTTTTCGAATCGCCGATCACGCTGGAAATGATCGACGCTTTCGAACAGGCGTTCATCGAGACCCCCGATTGCCGGTTGTTGATCGTTGATCCGGTCTCCGCTTTTTGGGGAGATACGAACGACCAAAAGAATGCGGAGGTGCGGGTTGTCGTCGCCAAACTCAAACGATTGGCGGAAAAATACAATATCGCCGTCGTTCTCGTTACGCACTTGAATAAATCGGCAAGCTCCGATTCGTCAACCCGGATCACCGGTTCCGGCGGGCTCCCGGCGGCGGGGCGTGCCAATTGGTTGCTTTCTCAAGATGAATCCGGATTGCGGACGATTTCGCTCATCAAGACGAACGTCTCGGAAAGCAAGGCGGGGTTCACGTTTCGTATTGAAGACGGTCGGGTACGGATCATCGATCACGAAATCGCCGTTTCAGCCGATGAAATCCTTCAAGCGGAACTTGACTCGCGTCAAGGAGTGAAAGGTCGAAAACCGGAACGTCAAGACGACGCCGAAGAATGGTTGGCGGATTTTTTGCAAGACGGACGCAAACCGGCGGGAAGCGGAACCGCTCCCGCGATTGGTTCTGTTCGGTACGAATCTGAACGGATTGGACATTCATGGGGAACCATCCGTCGAGCGGGGGAGCGTCTTGGCGTCGTCCATCAAAGGAACTTGAACGTCTGGTTTTGGGAGCTTCCCCGCCATGGAATTCAAGATGCGCAGAATGTTCCCTCTTATACCCCTGTGCATTCTGCGCACCTTGAACCCCCCGTAAATACAAGTACTTCAAAGCCAAGAAGCTCAAGGTGCGCAGAATTGGAGGGTATAGGGAATTCCGAACAACTTGACCTTTTGGCCGATTCGGAACCGCCGGCGGCTCCCGGTTCGGACGGTCCGATTGTTCACGATTTCGACGATTACATGAATCGCCGGCGGGAGGTGAATCCATGACCACCCAAACGATCAAGAATCCGT
>JAVBQW010000264.1:0-21978 GCA_031548665.1 Thermoguttaceae bacterium | reverse complement strand
AACGTCCAGCACGATCCGTTTGTCGACGGCGAACTCTTTCACGTTGAACGGGTTGAGCACCTCCGCCGTTTTGATCGGAACGTGCCCGCTGTTCTTCAACACGGCGTTGATGATCCCCCGTAAAATCGGCTCGTTTTTCGGCGCCGACAACAACGTCGCGATAAACAAATCGGACGTCGCCTTGATGATCAGGTTGTCGGTGTTCGAATTCGTTGTCTTCTTTTGTTGCTTGCCCATTGCGTCATTTTACTCTGAAGCATTGCCCTTTTCAAGGGAAAATAGCAAAACAAGCAAGGGTGAAAAGTCGTTCCAAGACGCCGTAACCGCTTTCAAATGTTTGGCGAAGTTAGACTACGAACGGGGACAAATTGTTTGTTTTTTGCCGCTTCCACCCCCAAGTTACGCGGAGTACCGCTCCACTTGGGCTCTTTTTTGGTCGAAAACGAAAAAGGTAATTTCTAGCCGTTTTCAGTATAGACGCCCCTGACCCCGCTAACGGCGACCAGATCGGCCCGGGGAGCGTTCGCCGATTGGGGGCGGCAATTTTGGGGTCGAACAGTTTTTCACGGGGCCCTGTTGCACCCCGTTGGGGTTGAATTCGAAACTCCTGACCGCCCCTTTTTCGCAAACGCTCCCTCTCGATTTTTTCTTCCGAATATCCCAGAGAGGGGGCCTTGCCGGTTGCCGGTTTTTCGTTAGAATGATCGACTTCAGGTTAAACTTGGCAATCTTTCACGAAGACGGAAACGGTCAAAACGATGTACGCGATTATCAAAGACGGCGGTCGCCAATTCAAAGTCGAAGTTGACAAAAAACTCGAAATCGATTACCGCGGCGAACTCGAACCGGGAACGATCATCGAGTTTTCCGAAGTATTGGCGATCGGCGGCGAAGAATCCATGCGGATCGGTCAGCCGACCGTTTCCGGCGCAAAAGTCGTCGCTGAAGTCGTTTCCGACGTCAAGGGACCGAAACTCGTCGTCGCAAAGTTTCGTCGCCGCAAAAATTCCAAACGGAAGACCGGACATCGACAGATTTATACGTTGGTCAAAATCAACGAAATCGTCGGCTAAGCTCGAATCCGGACGACGGCCCGGTTCGATCTGTCCTGTTGAAACCGACCTCCTGTTCGCCGTCCGTTTTTTTCATGACGACGCTGCTCGCTTACGCTCCGGCTTTCGCGGCAATGTTTTTGTTGATGGCGGCGTCGGCCTTCTTTTCCGCAAGCGAAGCCGCTTTTTTTTCATTAAGCCGCGACGATCGTCAACGATTGGCCGAGGGCGGACGTCTTGCCAAACTCGCCGCCCGACTCGGCGAACGTTCAGGGCAGTTGTTGAACTCGATCCTGCTTGGCAACTTGATCGTCAATCTTTTGACGTTCACGCTTTCCGCGATCGTCGCCTTTCAACTCAAGGACGGCGGACACGGAGAACTCGCGGGAATCGTCGCCCTCGGATCACTGTTCAGCGTCATTCTTTTCTGCGAAATCCTGCCGAAAGACCTTGGCGTTCTCGCGCCCGGCTTCTTTGCCGTCCTCTTCGCGCTGCCGATTTCGTTTGTCGTGCAAATGTTGCGACCCGTGCTTCCGTTGCTGAACACGATCAATATCCTCTCCCGACGCCTGGTTTGGCCGGATTTCGAGCCCGAACCCTATCTTCGAGTCGGCGACATCGAAAAAGCGGTCGAGCTTTCCCGGGAAGACGCGACGCTTCTCAAACGAGAACAACGGGTCCTCCAAAACGTCGTTTCCCTCTCCGAGCTTCGCGTCGAAGAGCTGATGCGGCCGCGTTCGCTGGTCAAAATTTTCAAGCCGCCGGTTTCTCTGGACGATGTCGCCGCCGAATTGAAAGGCAGGTTGCCCCGTAGCGGTTTTCTGTTGATTACAGAACGCGATTCCGACGAAATCGCTTCCGCCGTGTCGCTGACAAGACTCGCCGACGCGTCGCCGGAAACGCTTTGGCAGAGCGACTCGGCGCCGATTCCCTGCGTTCCCTGGTCGGTTTCCGTTGCCGAAGCGTTCGACTTGCTCCGAAAGAACGGCAAGGAAGTTGCCGCCGTCCTTAACGAGTTCGGCGAAACGATCGGCATCCTGACCGTCGACGATATTCTGGAGACGCTTTTTACCCGGGAACAGGGTCGAAGTCGACGGCTGCTCGATCGGCTCGAACTCCAACGACTCGGTCCGGATCGCTGGAAAGTCAACGGATTGACGGGATTACGACGCTTGCAGCGCAAGTTCGGCGTCGAGTTGCCGGAACATTCCAGCGTCACGGTCGGCGGGCTGCTCCGTGAGATTCTCGAACGGTTTCCTCGACAAGGCGACGTTTGCCGCTGGGGAGCCTTCGAGTTTCATGTCGTCGAAATCACCGACGTCGACGACCCGGTCATCGAACTCCGCGTCGAGGGCGAGATAACGAAATAAAAGCCGGAATGGAGCCGGTACTCCGGCGTAATGACGGCCGTTCGGCGTCGCTTTATACTCAACGAACCGTCATTTCGGCGAGTACGCCTCCATTCCGGCTGTTATTATATATACCGTCGTCGATTCCAGGCGAGGTGTTCGTACATCGCGGACACGTTGCCGGTTTCCCGTTCGGAACGGTCGGCGTGCCAACGCTTGTTGGTCGGAACAAATCGCTCGTCGACCGGCCAAGGATCAATCGGCGGATATCCTAAAAAAACCGCGAGTTTTTCGGAGTTCATCGCAACGTTTCCAGCTCGCGGTGGAATCGGCCCCATTTCGTCACGGTACAGGCCGTAAAGGAGATCGGAATCGAAACCGCCGACCCGATTGAGAACCTGCGCGATGTTGTAGAGACTGAGCTGCCTCGGCGTGCCGCAGTGAAACAACCCGGCGATGTCGTTCGCCAGCATGACGCGGCAGACCCGGTTCAGGCAGTCAGTGTAGGTCGGCGTCCGAATTTCGTCGTAAAGCAACGTCGCGGGAACGCCCTTTTTGAATCGGCTCGAAATCCAGTCGATTGCTCCGGCGTGTCCGTTGAAGCTGACGCCCATCGGCAGCGAAATCCGAAGTGTTACGGCGTAGGGATCCTCGTCGATAATTCCCTTTTCGCCTTCGACCATTGTTCGGCCGTACATCGTCACGGGATCCGTCGGATCGGTTTCGACGTAGTTTCCGCCGGGTTTGCCGCCGAAGACGAGATCGACCGAAAGATGAACGAGCCGGATCGCCAGTTTCCGCGTCCAACGGCTCAAATTTCGGACAATATCGACGTTGAGCGTCCACGCAAGTTGCGGATCGAGTTGGCAACCCTTCAAGTCGCAGTTTCCGGCGCAGTCGAGAACCGCTCCGAATCGATGCTTCTCGAAAACGGCGTCCAACTCTTCCAACGAATCGGCGTTGGCGAGAATCATGTCGGGAGCCGCAAAATCTTTCGTTTTCGGCGGCAGCAGGCCGAAGACCTGTCCGGGAAACCGGCTCTGAAAATAGGCCAACGCGTTGTATCCGGCGACGCCGGTAATTCCCGTAACGAGCAGCGGCAACGGCGGTCGGGCCAACTCGACGTCCGTCGGCCTGTCCGCCTGACGCCGATTTTCGGCAAGCATTTTGTCGTAATTGGGACCTCGTATCATGTTTTGTTCCAAGCCGCGCCGATTTCGAGAGACAAGGCAACGTGTCAATCGAGACAGCTTCCCCCATTTTATATGAAAAGTCGCCTAAAACCAGTGGAGGAGAGACGCAGGAGACCTTGCGTCTGTTGGCGGTTCAACGCACCGCAGGCGGGTGCGGCTAACACCGGCTCGCGGCTCCTTCCTGCTCCCGTTTTTCAAGAACGACGGCTTGTTTTTCGCGGTGTTCGAGGGTACGATACTTGAATGGATCAGGAGACGCCGCAAAACCAGATCGAGCAGGAACTTCAAGCCTTTGGCGGTTTGCCGTTGACACACGACAAGCTGTTCCGGGAAGTGTTCCAGTGGCTCGAACTGGCCAAGGCGTTTTTGAGGTTCGTGTTGCCCAAGAAGGTGCTGGAAAAACTTGATCTCGACGGTCTGACCATTGAGCCGAAAGACTTTTTGAGCCTCATTTTCCGCGAAACCAGAGCCGATATGATCTATCGGATTCCGATCTTGGGATGTGAACAGAGTCTCTGCGTTTATATTTTACTGGAACACAAGTCGTACAATGATTTTCTGGCGATCTTTCAGGCGGACCAATACGCCGGACAGATCGGTCAGGACGAGATTCGACAGGCACAGGACGAGAAGCGGCTGACGGTCGATTTTCGACTCTCGCCAGTGTTGGTGATCCTGTTTCACCACGGCGAAACAGCGTTTACCGGGCCGGTCGACGTTGCGGGAGCGTACGATGATTACGGTTTCATGGAAGATTTTGTTCCCCGCCGCCGTGCGATTTTGTTTGACCTGAATACGCTGAGCGAATCGGAGATTCCCGACGATCCGCAGACGCCGGAACTGTTCGTCGTGCTTCGAATCATGCAGGTGATTTTTTCGGCGGACGTCGGCACGAAAAGCCGGGAGGTGCTGGAACGGCTAAAGCCGTTTTCGGAAATTCCGAAGTACCGCCGTTTGACTCGGTTTTTATGGTTTTACCTTGTCAGCAGCGCCCGAAAGCTGTCGAAACGGGAGTTGACAACCGTGACCGAAACGGTCAAAAAAGTGATTGGAGAAAAGAATATGCCAACAGTTTACGAACAAATCAAAGCGGAAGGAATCGCCGAGGGCGAAGCCCGAGGAGAAGCCCGAGGAGAAGCCAAGACCGTGGTGAAAATTTTGACGACTCGGTTTCGTCGAGTTCCCAAGACGATCAGCGACCGGATACAGGCAATCGGCGACTCCGTGGTTCTCGATTCGCTGACGGAACTGGCGGTGACGTGCGAGGCCTTGGAGGAGTTCGAAAAAGCCCTCCCTTGAGATCTCGGATGCCTCCGGCTTGGGAGCCGAAATGGGACTTCTTTTCAACAAAAAAACGTCATTCCTTCGATAACGATGAAATTTTACTGGGTTTCCTTATTCGTGATCCTGTTCGGGTTTTCGGCGGCCGCTTTTTCGGCGGAAGCGTTTCGACCCGGTGAAATTTGGAACGACACGGCAGGCAAGCCGATCAATGCGCACGGCGGCGGCATCCTGTTCCATGACGGCCTGTATTACTGGTACGGCGAACACAAAATCGAAGGCGAAGCCGGTAATAAAGCAATGGTCGGCGTCCATTGTTATTCGTCGAAAAATCTGTACGATTGGAAAGACGAAGGAATCGCGCTGGCCGTGTCCGAAGATCCGGCAAGCGACATCACGAAGGGCTGCATCCTGGAGCGGCCCAAGGTTTTGCGGTCCGCGACGACCGGGAAATTCGTGATGTGGTTCCATCTCGAACTGAAATCGACGGGATACAAATCGGCCCGGAGCGGTGTCGCGGTCGCCGATTCGCCGATCGGACCATTTCGATACATCGAATCGGTGCGGCCCTGTGCGGGACATTGGCCGCTGAACGTTTCAGAAGAAGGAAAAAAGCCGCTTTCCCCGGAAGAAGAAAAATCAATCGCGGATCTCAATCTCGGCGGCGGCCCGCATCCGAAGTATCCGACCGACCTGATTTTCCGGCGGGATTTCTCCGGCGGCCAAATGGCTCGGGACATGACGCTGTTCCGCGACGACGACGGAAAGTCGTATCATCTTTATTCTTCGGAGGAAAACGGAACGCTCCACATCGCGGAACTGTCCGACGATCTGCTCAAACACACCGGTCGGTACGTTCGCGTGTTGCCGGGCCGATTCAACGAGGCTCCCGCCGTGATGAAACGCAACGGGAAATATTGGCTCATCATGTCCGGCTGCACCGGCTGGGCGCCGAACGCCGCCCGACTCGCCGTCGCCGATTCGATTCTCGGACCGTGGAAGGAACTCGACAATCCCTGCCGGGGAACCGAGGAAGAACGAGCGACGACGTTCCATTCGCAGAGCACGTTCCTTCTGCCGGTTCAAGGCAAAGCCGACGCCTGGATTTTCATGGCCGACCGCTGGAATCCGAAGAACGCGATCGACGGCCGCTATATTTGGCTGCCGGTCGATATCGAGAATTCTTCGCCTGTCCTCCGCCGGCACAACGCCTGGTCGCTCGACGAACGGTAGTACAACGCCAAAGCATATTTTATCAATATTTTGCCACGGAAGACACGGAAAAATCACGGAGAAATTCCTTGCATCATCTCCTTCCGTGTTCCTTCCGTGGCTTCCGTGGCTTCCGTGGCTTCCGTGGCTAAAAGCAATTTTAGGCTTGGCAGGGTAGTAGAGCGGGGCTTCGGGACCACAGGTCCCGGCTCTTGCTTTTCACGTGATCAAACCGTTCAGAACGACGCCTTTAATCTTAGGGCGAGAGAGTTGCCGAGTTTGTGGTTCGGCTGCGTGTCGTGTTCGAACTGCATTTCGCGACCGAACAGACACGCCAATTCGGCGTTCCATTTCAAGAGCCCGACCTTGCTGATAAATTCGTATCCGAGCAGGATGGAATACTCCCGATACTGCGCCAGATCGGTTCGATCGCCGACGCTTTCGATCGCCCAGTTTCCGCCGCCGAATCCGAATCCGAGATACGCCCAACGATCGGCGTTCGGCCCGCAACACGCCGTCAGTCGCCGAGCGATGCGCGGTTGCGGCGCCATGCATTCGAATTTCCAGTCTTCGTTCGGCATGTAGGTAAAACCGCCGAACGGCAGCACCGGAATATCCGAACGGTCCAGATAGGCGACTCCGAAGACGACCTTCCATTTCGAATTCGGCGTCCAGGTCGCTCCGAACATCGCGGGACAACGGACCGTTTCGCTGGTCGCTTTGCCGTCGCCGGCATACCCCGGCGATGCGCTGAGCATCAAGCTCCAACGTTCGTCCAGCGGCTTCATCCACATCATCGAGAGACCGGCGTTGTACAGGTTGCTCGGAAAGTGTTCGGAACCGTTCCAACGGGTTCCCGTATACGCAAAACTCGGCGTGAGCACGAAAAAGGAGTTCGTGAACGGCTTGAATTTCGGCGCCGGCAGGGCGCAGGTCACGCCGAGCTTGAATTCGGCCAGCGAAAGGTCGTTGCCATCGGAACCGGGAATCCAGGAACCGCCGATGTTGACCGCTTGGAGCAGCCCTTTTTTTCGATTGATCCGATTCGCCAAGCTTTCTTCAACGTTCAGACGCTGCGAAAACCAGGAAAACGTCGGTTGTTCCTGTCCGAAGCTCAGCAGGGGAACGTCCTCGGCAACGGCGGACGCCGAAACGAGAAGGAACACGGAAAGAAAAACCAAACGATGAATCGAAATCATGCGGAATCGTAGCGATTCGGTGATTTCAAGTCAAGAGAATTGTCGACTGAAAGTTTTGTACCCCTTCCGTCGAACGCTTGCGTTTTAGCCGCAAAGCGCGTCTTCATCCCGCGATCATTTTTCGGGTTTCGTTCCGCGCCCATTGGTCGAGTTCGAGGACCCGTTGCAGCGTCGGCCGCTGTTCGTAATGATGGTGTTCGAGAACGGCGCGGCAGGTCGGCACGATCTCCGAAAACGGCAGTTTGCCGTCGAGAAACGCGGCGACAGCGACTTCGTTGGCGGCGTTGACGACTGCTCCGGACGTTCCGGCGGTCTCCGCGACCTCCAACCCGAGCGCAATGGCTGGAAACCGATCCGGATCGGGAGCATAAAATTCCAAGGTCTGCTTGTTCTTCCAGTCGATGCGAGCTGCGGGACCGTCGAAACGGTTCGGATAGTTCAGCGCCAGTTGGATCGGCAACCGCATGTCGGGCGGACCGAGTTGGGCGATCGTCGAGCCGTCGATAAACTCGACCATCGAATGGACGATCGACTGCGGATGAATCACGACATCGATTTTGCCGGCCGGAAGCTCGAAGAACCATCGGGCCTCGATGATTTCGAGCGCCTTGTTCATGAGGGTCGCGGAATCGACGGTAATCTTTTTGCCCATGGTCCACGTCGGATGCGCCAAGGCGTCCTCGACCTTGACCTTGGCGAGCTCCTCCAGCGACCAGGTTCGAAACGGCCCACCGCTCGCCGTCAGGATCAACTTTTCGATCACGGAACTCGGCGAACCGGGATCGAAATTGGGAAGTCGAGCCCCGGAAACCTGCTTTCCGGAAGCCTCGGAAACCTGCGGACCGTGTTCGTTGTCGACCGCTTTGCGAACTCCAAGCTCCGAACCGTGCAGACCGATGTTCCAACTTTGGAGGCATTGCAAAATTGCGCTGTGTTCGCTGTCGACGGGCAGGAGGCAGCCGCCGGTTTTTCGAGCGAGTTCCGTAATCAGGGAGCCGCCCAACACGAGGGACTCCTTGTTGGCCAAGGCAACCGTTTTTCCCGTTTCCAGAGCGGACCAGGTGCTCGTCAAGCCGACGCTGCCGACGATCGCGGAAAGGACGATGTCGATTTCCGGGCGGCGAACGTATTCACAGAGCGCATCGTATCCGAAAAAAACTTCGATGCCCGGCGGAAGGTGTTCCAACGGCGTACGGTCGGCCGTTTCGTCGGTAATCACGACATATTGCGGCAACTGGGTTTTCGATGCGGAACCGCCCGATTGCGTCGACGGCATCCGCTCAGCGACGCTACGGACCGCGAGTTGACGAATCTGGTCGACGAGAAGATCGGTTCGTCGATGCACCGACAGTAAAAAGACTTCCAGCCGTCCTTCGGACTCCGCGATCACCTCGAGGGCGCTGCGTCCGATGCTGCCGCTGGAGCCGAGGACGGCGACACGTCGAGGTCGGGAGACGTTGGTCGGGGAGAACGTGTTCATGTTGGTCCTTTCGGATAAAAGGGAAAGAATACCCATTATACCGTTTCGGCGAGTCGCGGCAACACCCGAAACGAAAGAGATAAAGGAGGGAACCGTTTGCCGATTGAGGGGCGGTCGGGTGTTCGAATTCAGCCCCAACGGGGCTAAACAGTGTAGCCGGGGGTAAGCCGTACTCGGCGCAACCCCCGGATTTAGGCCGCATACAAAAATTCGCACCCCAACGGGGTGCAACAACCGGGCGTTTGTTCGACCCCGTTGGGGTCGGTTATCTCTCTCGTTCCATGACCGGGGGTTACGGCGAGTACGCCTCACCCCCGGCTACTTTGTTACACCCCGTTGGGGTGGGAAATCGCCGCCCCCAATCGAAAAACGTTCCCAGAGACAGGGGATAGGGATTATAGTGATTGTCCGGCTTGGCTGGCTTTGACGCAAAGTATTTTTCGATCTTTTTCGATCTTTTCTGACGCATTCGGCGTAATTACGACCATATGAGGAAAGGAACCCAAACGATTTTCACTTATTTTTTGTCCTCTCCCAAACCGTAAACCGTTCAAGTTCGGTCCTGGAGCGGGCGATAAAACAATGGAAGTCGTCGTGTCGCCGGACGGAATCGGCGATCAACCGATGGAGTCAAGGAAGAATGAGATTAAAATTCCCTCTTAAATTACTGATATTTCTGGTGCTGTCGACCTTGGTCGGCTGCGGAACGGAACGAAACGCGGCGATGTTATCGACGATGTGCCAGCATGAGCCGGTCAAGTCCGACAAGGAGCCCGTCTCCATTGCTTTCAGCAACGACTTTTCCGCCGGTCTGCAAGCCGCGTCGGAACAGGAACGTCCGATGTTGGTGTTTTTCACGTTGCCGCAATGCGCCAACGCCCAACAGATGATGGAAACGACGTTCCGCGACAAAGAAATTCGCAAGCTGTCGCAACGCTTCGTCTGCGTTCTCGTCGATTCGTCCAAAAACGCGTCCCTTTGCGAAGAACGTCGCGTCAAGGGATTTCCAGCGATCCTCCTTCTTTCGTCGCAAGGCGGCGAAATTCAGCGGATGAGCGGTCACCAAAACGCCGACCAGCTTTCCGTCCAAATGCAGGTCGCTCTGCAATCGACCGCCTCTCAACTGAACGGTGTCGTTCGGGGTACGGTTCCCTTGAACCGCTGATTGCGGTATAGTAGAGCTTTTACTGGAAATACTGTCCCGCTCCGCGCTGTGCGGCTAAAACGCAAGCAGGGCGCGAAACGGGAACGATACTTTCCATGCGAAGCTTTATTTTCTTTCCTCCATGGACCGACTGATTTACGGCCGGCAACGCGGTTCTCGAAAATTTCGTCTGAAGTTCGATTGGGACTGTTCAGGCCGACTGCTTGTTTGTTGCGTGTTGGTCGGTTTTCTGGCCGGATTGGTCTCTGCCGGCGCATATTCCGGCTTTCAGACGATTCACGGAGCGATCCAACAAGGTTTCGTCGCCGTGGGGATCGAGTTTCCGCATCCGGAAGACTATACCGCCGAAACGGGACCGCTGCCGGACGACTCGTTTCCGAAGTCGGATCGTAAAGACACCTTGCCCGGCGGCCTGCTGGTTCCCCGCTATTGGATTCTGATTCTGCTCGTTCCCGCGTTTGGGGGGCTGCTTTGCGGGTTTATCGTCTGGTCTTTCGCTCCGGAAGCGAGCGACGACGCCTCGGACAGCGTCATCCGGGCGTTTCATTGTCGGAGCGGCATGTTGCGCAACCGGGTTCCTCTCGTCAAGGGTTTGACGAGCTTTTTGACGATCGGAACCGGCGGCTCCGGCGGCTGGGAAGAGCCGATCGCCCTTTTCGGTTCCGGTCTGGCAAACGTCGTCTCCGGATATTTCAAAATCGGAGCGAAAGAACGCCGAACGTTGTTGCTTGCCGGGGCGGCCGGGGGGATCGGCGCGATTCTCCAAGTTCCCTTTGGCGGGGCGCTGCTTGCGGCCGAAATTCTTTATTGCAGCACGGCGGTCGAGTTTGCCGCGATCATTCCCTGCGTCGTTTCCTCCGTGGTCGGGTACACGACATTCCAATGGTTTCACGGAAATATTCCATCGATCGTCCTTCCGGAAAACGCCGGCGTCCATCACGCGACGGACCTCGTTTTTTTCCTGGCGTTCGTTCCGATTCTCGCCGTGTTCGGACTCCTTTTCGTTCGAACCGTTCTGGATCTCCGAAATCATGTGTTTCGTCGGCTGTCGATTCCCGACTTCCTGAAACCGGCAATCGGCGGATTCCTCCTCGGCGCCGTCGCGCTGGCGTTCCCCCAGGTTCTCGGTGGCGGATACGAATGGATGCGTCGACTTCTCGAAGGACAATTACCGCTTCTCCTGATTTTTTTGCTGATCTTCCCGAAAATCATCGCGACCGCCCTGACCGTTTCGTCGGGAGGCAGCGCCGGCCTGCTCGCTCCGTCCCTGTTGATCGGCGGCCTGCTCGGCGCCTCGCTCGGCGGAATCACCCAAACGGTCCTCCAATTCGTCGGTTTCCCGGAACTTGCGCCGGATCCGACGATCTGTATTCTGGTCGGAATGGGATCCTTCTACGCCGGAATCGGAAAACTACCGCTCGCCGCCAGCGTGATCGTCTGCGAAATGATCGGAGGCGATTACACCCTCCTCGTTCCGCTCCTGTTGGTGAGTATCGTCCATCTCGCGATCCAGTCGCCGTCCACGTCGCTCTATGAAGAGCAAGTCCTGACCCAAGCGGACAGCGAGGCCCATTTCGGCAGCTATTCCGTCGACCTGCTCCGCTCGATCAAGGTCCGGGACGTTTGTCCGCCGGAAAAGAAACCGCCGATCCTGATTTCCCGAAACGCGACGATTCCTGATACCATGCGGCTCATCGCGACGAGTTCCGATTCGCTCTTTCCCGTGGTCGACGCCGAGGGACTCCTGCTCGGCGTCCTCTTCAGCGGCGACGTCTGGGCTCTGTTTCGCAGCCGAAAAAAATGGGTGGCCGCGACCGCCGAAAGCATCGTCCAATCGCTGAACATCGCCGTGATTCCCGAAACCGATCTCCATGTCGCCCTTCGAACCTGTACGAAGTTCGGTTTGAACGAGCTGCCCGTCGTCGATCCTCAAGAACCTCGCCGTGTGATTGGAATCGTTCGAAAACAGGAAATCCTCGCCGCTTACTACGAACGCCTCCAACACGGAAAATGGGACATCTAATCGAACCGTGCAAGCCGAACATGGAGTGGAAGCGTTTGGCCGTCGGGACGGTTTGTCCTTCCGAGCCTGCGCAACAATATCTATTTTGACGCGACATCGTTTTTTCTTACGATGATTTTTTCGACGGGGATCGTCCCCGATTTGACGTCAAGGGTCGCTTGGCCGTTTTTGTACGCGACGGTCCCGAAACCGCTGTTCGTCGCGAGGAACGAACGGAATTCGCCGATCTTCGAATCGACGTACAGCGTTTTCGTCACGGCGTCGTACCGGACGCCGGTCAGGCCTTGCAACAGTCCGTAACTCGCCAGGGCCCGGGCGTACCAATGTCCCCATTCGTATTCGTCGAAGGGATTCCGCCGAACGCCGTCGTAGCGTTTTCGTAACGTTCGAACAATGTCGAGCCCTTCGTCGACGCCGCCGAGCATCATGAGATGCGACGCGACCTGATATTCGATGCCGGTCCAAACCTCGTCGCTGTAAACGAACGGAATCAGCGGCTTTCCGCCGTACGGCCAACTGCAAAGGAGCAGGCCGCCGTCGTTGCCCATGGCGTACGTCGGACGCTGCGGATTGCCGTGTTCCGTCAGGTCGTGCCGCATGTTGTATTTATACACCGACAGGAGATGCGATTTGATCAGATCTTGCGGAAGGATCGTTCCGGCGTCGAGTCCGGCGGTTTCCGCCATCCAGAAACCGAGGACGCCGTCGGAGAGACAGCCGGTTCCGTACTGATATTTCGGCCCCTGTTCGTTGACGGTCTTCGCGATGTTACGATATTCACCCGTCGCCTGGCCGTCCGGGTCGGTTGGTCCGAAGTCGTTCGCCAAACCGCTTTTTTGCACGATTTGGATGAAATACTCGTCGTTGTACAATTCGGAAACCATCCGACGGCTTCCGGCGGCGAGCAGCTTTTCGTACAGTTTAACGTTTTCGTTTTCGTCGTCGAGCGTCTTGCCCATGTCGACGGCCGCCCGGAGCGCGGCGAGGTAAAAGCTGCCGCAGTGTCCGTCCGGCCCGAAATAATTGATATCGTACGTATTGTGATGCGATTCTTCGAGCAGGCCCGTATGCCGGGGATCGTATTTTTCGATCGCGTAATTCAAGGCCCGTTGAATTCGCGGCCAGTAAACCTTGAGCCAATCGGTGTTGCCGAAGATTCTCCAGTCGCGGTAAATCTTGATCACGCCGCCGAGTTGGCCGTCCGCCGCGTCGAAACCGCTTCCGCCCGGAGCGATCGGCATGCAGACGCGGAACGCCTGACGGCCGGTCGGGTCCATTCCTTCGAAAAATTCCGTTTGCCGCAAGGTTCGCTCCAATTCGGAAAAAAGATGAGGAATCGCCTGCGCGTAGTTCCAAACATGCGTACAGCTCCCTTCGCAGCTTCCGCCCGTGTCGCTGCAACCCTCCCAGCACCAAAGTCTTCCGTCGTGTTGGCGGAGAACCGTCGGCGACTTCAAAATCGTGAGATTCGCGGCGACCGCTTCGACGACTTCCGGCGGCAACGTCGTGTCGTAAAACGCGTCACGGAAAATCTCGCTCCGTTTGCAGAGATCGGCGTAATTCCGTTTCCAGAACTCCGCGACTTCGTGAACGGACTTGAATTTCGTCGTGTACCACGGAACATAATACTCGGGAATATTTTGCTGAATATGCTGCGGAACGACGAGTCCCGGCGGCGTGTCGGCAGGCGGGAATCGGGAAAGATCTTGCGTTTCGGGTCTCGGAGACGTTTCGACCATCCATGGAGCATAATCGTTGCGCTCGAAATCGTCGATCAGGATTACTCGATTTTTGTCGGGAATGATTTCGTTGCCGTTTCCCGTTTTCAAGTCGGCGACCGGCTCATCGCTCTGGACGACGTGGTCGACATTGAGATGTCCCCAACCGCCGGACTGGTCGTCGACGATTTTGAAGATTCCCTGCTTGCCGACGAATTCCGTAACGTCGAAAGTCGACCATTCGAGTTGTTCAATGTTTTTTCCGGAGGCGGATCGGACTTTTTTGCCGTCGACGTGAAGTTGGAACGAACAGTCGGAACCGCCGCCGATCAGAAAATGCACGAATTTTTTCGTCAACGGAATTTCCGGCGAGATCAATGTTCCGGTCGGTTGGTCGCCGTTCGGATCAAACGTATTGACCAGCTTTTTGCCCAGAAATCCCGTAACCGGTTGCTGGCCCTGCGCCGAACCGCTCGACGGTCCTTTCAAAAAGAGGGCCCGCGTGTCGTTCGTCCGGCGGCCCGTCGTGAGACCGGTTTCCGGGGAATACCAGGAAACGAGCAAACGAATATTTTTCGTTTCGCCGGGCTTGAGTTCGAACGGAGCAAAAATCGTTGCGCCGGGAGCTCCCTTCTCGAGGGGGGCGGATTCGACGATTCGGCCCTTCTCGACGTTGTCCCAAGCGATGGTCAGAGCGTCCCACCAACCGCCCTTGAACCAACAATGATCGACGACGATCTTGCCGAGTCCGCTCGCCTCCTTGTCGACGACGAACGCCAGGGCCCCCTTGGTTTCCCGGTTCTTCGGATAGGCGGAGTGATAAAGCACGAAACCGTTTTCGATTGAATCGATGGAACCGCCGCGGTCCATGACGTTCGGTGAATTGAAGGAAAAAATCGCCTTGATCGGTTTGTCGATCGGATTCGTCAACGAATATTCCAGGGCTCCGACCGGCAGGCTGGACGAATCCGCGTCTCCCGGCGTGAAGGGACTCCAACCGACGATTTTCGCTTGGAGCGGCATCTTGTCGTCGGCGGGAAGCGAAATCGTGCAAAAAGGAAACCTCGCTTCGAAAGAACAATTTTTGAAACGCGGCAGGCCGTAGGTCGTTCCGCCGGATCCGCGACCGGATTCGGGGCGTCCGAAAAATTTCCAATCGGGAATCGGGCCTTCGAGCAATCTCGCAACGTTTTGTTCCGGCGTTTCGCCGAGCACGCAAACCGCGGCGAAGCACGGCGGCTCGTTGAAAAACTTCAGAAAGTTTTGCACGGAAAGATGCGAAATCGCGCCCGTTCCTTCGAGGCAAAACATTCCGGCGCCCATTCCGCCGATCGGAAACGCGACCCGATTCAAATTCTCTCGGGTGTACGGACCGTTCGGAACGTGCTCCGCCGGAAGCGTTTGAACGAACAGCATCGACAAAACAAACGCAACGAAAACGAGAGGTCGTTTCATATCCTTGTTGAGCCGGTACTCCGGCGCGGTAAAGGTTGAAAAACGCCGGAGTACCGGCTAAATGATCCAACGGGCGACGTCCTTGGCCCAGTACGTCAGGAGAATGTTCGCGCCGGCCCGTGTCATGGCGGTCAGCGATTCAAGAACGACGGCTTTTTCGTCGATCCAGCCGTTTTGAGCGGCGGCCTTGACCATGCTGTACTCGCCGGAAACGTTGTACGCCGCAATCGGAACTCCTTCAAAACGATCGCGGACCATCCGAATAATGTCTAGATACGCAAGGGCCGGTTTGACCATCACGATGTCCGCTCCCTCTTCGAGATCGAGCTGGACTTCCCGAATCGCCTGGCCGGGAGACGCGGCACAATCCATCTGGTAGGAACGCCGGTCGCCGAACTGCGGAGCGCTTTCCGCCGCTTCCCGAAACGGTCCGTAAAACGCTCCGGCGTACTTTGCGGAATAGCTCATGATGGGAAGCCGCGAAAAACCTTCGGCGTCGAGTCCCTGCCGAATTGCCCGGATCATGCCGTCCATCATTCCGCTGGGGGCGACCATATCGACGCCGGCCTTCGCTTGAACGACGGTTTGCCGGACTAGATTCTCCAGCGTTGCGTCGTTGTCGACGTCGAACCCGCTTCCGTCGGACTTTTTGCAGAGAACGCCGCAATGTCCGTGATCGGTGTATTCGCAGAAACAAACGTCCGTCACGACGAGCAACTTGTCGCCAACGGCATCCTTTGCGGCCCGGATTGCCTGGGCGACGATTCCGGAATCGCTCATTGCGTCGCTTCCCACGGCGTCTTTTGTCTCCGGAATTCCGAAAAGGAGCACGCCGCCGAGTCCCAGCATCGCCGCTTCCTTGACTTCCTTCGTCAGTTCGTCGAGCGAAAGTTGGAAAACGCCCGGCATTGAACCGATCGGCTGTCGAACGCCGCTTCCCGGTCGAACGAACAGCGGCAAGATCAAACGGTCGGGAGAAAGCGTCGTTTCACGAACCAGTTTTCGAATCGCCGGTTCGTACCGCAAGCGTCGAAGACGCGTCGAGGGGAAATTCATGGTATATAGCCGCGTCGATCCTCGACACGCTGATGACGCTCTGTGGAATAAAATATCCGTCATCCCCGCGTAGGCGGGGACCCAGAGATTGGATATCAATGTGTGTTTGCACACATTGTTTACGGATGCAAACGGTCAACAACGCCTTTCGTCTAGGTCCCCGCCTTCGCGGGGATGACGAACGTTTGTCAATTATACTGTTCGGCGAAGAAGCGTGCAACTTGCGAGGAGCATTCCTCGTTGATTTTGCCGAGCCCTTCACGGCTGCAGGCGGGAACGATCCAGAGTTTCGGTCGATTGGGGAGGCGGTCGCAGAACGCCTGAATCTGGTCGGCTCGGGTCTTCGAATCGGCGTGTCCGTGAATGATCATCATGGGCTGCCGGACCCGTTTGACGAACGGCCAAGGATTTACGAAACGGCAGCCGCACCACATTCCGAGGACGAAACGCTGCCAAGCGAAGAGGAGCGAGGCAATCGGGCAAAAGAGAGAATAGAGAACGGCCCGAACAAAGAGAGTCACGGAAAGACGGAGACTTTTTCGGGAACAGCGAACCGATTTGGCGAGCAGATCCCAACAATTTTTTTCGAAGAGCCGGTTCTCGGGAATCGGGGCGTCCAAAACGACCGACTTGACCCGGGAGTCGCCGCCGGCGACGCAAAGGGCGACGGTCGCTCCCTTGCCGAGTCCGAAAAGCGAAATCTCTTTTTTTTCGTTATCGGAACGTGAAGCAAGATAATCAACCGCCGCCTTGACGTCTTCCAGATCGGAAGTCGTCATCCAGGGAGTCGGCTGGCCGTAAAGGGTTTTGTCGCTTTCTCCGTGATTGCGGAAATCGAACGCCAAGACGTCGAAGCCGGAATCGAGCAGGGAACGGAGATAGGGGGCGACATTATTTCGATTGCCGTTCAGTTCGTGGCAGAACAACACGACGCCGCGCCGCTTTTCGTCGGGTGCCGAAAAAAACGTCCCTCGAAGCGTCAGCATTCCAGACGTCCCGAATTCGACTTCCTTGCCGCCGAAACATGTCGCATGAAAACGGAGCGGCAACCACGGAGTTCCCGTGAAAAGCCGATGGGAGCGAACGTTCGAGGAAAGGAGAAACGCTCGCGCCAAAACATGCAAAATCAGCGAAACCGCCAAAAAGACAAGCAGCGGCGCGCCGATTGAGAATAAGGATGCTGGGCTCACGAGATTTAAAAGAAAAGGAAATCGAAAAGCATCCGGACCATCGTCATCGAAAGTCCTGGACTGTTATTGAGCTTCTTTTTCGTCTGCCAGCCGCCCGTTGCCGACAAGCGGCTTTTCGCTGGAAATCCCTTTCCGCTTTTGCTCTATCGGACCGACCGTTCGTCGATGATCAACGTGATTGGTTGAATACCGTTCAGTGCGATCGACGAACACCCGATGACCGACAAAACCGGAAAATCCGAGCTGGCTGGCAAAAACGTGTCTCGTTTACCGAGAAAACCCCAAGCTCAACGACGATACTCTTCGAGGAGAGACTTCCGATGTCTCTCCGAAAACTAAAGGAAGAATCTTAGCGTTTCTTTAGGAAAAAGGAAGACCGGGCTTCATTTTTCCAAAAATATCTCTCATCAATCCGAACAATAGCAATTTTAACGAATTAGGAAAGAGAAAAATCGACAAAAATCGATATTCCCCCCTAAGGGGGGGTGTCTGTTCCTTTCTTCGTGTGGGAAAATCCCAGAAATTCAGGATGAAATTGGATGATCTCGCTTTGGCGTGCTTATCTAGCGTCGGCAAATACGCAGGAGGGCTGGAATACATAAATTGGAAAGCCTGGGAGAAATCGATGGGAATTCTTGCTATTCAGTACCAGACGGCGACCGATTCGCCGTTGCTTGTCGCGTTTAACCGTGAAGAAGTTATCAGTCGTCCCTCGCAGCCGCCTCGCATCCAGTCGGGCCGTCCGCGCGTCGTTTGCGGAATCGATCGCAAATCCGGCGGAACTTGGGCCGGTGTCAATCAGCACGGTCTTTTCATTGCGGTGATCAACTGCACGAAACGTTCGGTTCCTTTCGATCCTCGTTCGCGGGGTTTGCTCTGCAAGGAACTCTTGGCGTCGAAAAACGCCGAAGAAGCGCTCGACAAGGCGTTCCGGGAGATTTCAAGCGGCTGTTACGCCGGAGGAAACTTCCTCTGTGTCGACCGAACCAGCGGCGGCGTCGTGTACGGCGGCGACGAAGTCGAAATGGAGCGTCTGCGACCGGGTTTGCATCTGCTTTCGGGAAATCGTTTGGACGACATCAAGGATCACCGACAGGAATTCGTTCGACGTCTTCTGACGCTCCAGCGGCTGGATTCCGCCGTTTCGTTTCTTGCCGTCGCCAGTCGAACGTTTTCGAGGAAACCGGACGAAAGCGGAAAACGGGGAATCGTGATCAGCGAGCCGGACTACGGAACGGTCTCGTCGATGCTGCTCTCGTTGACGGAGCGAACGCAACGCTCCATCATGCAATTCGCGGCCGGACCGCCGAACGAAAAACCCTTCGAAGACGTTTCCGCGCTCCTGCGGCAGGTTCTTTCGACGGACCGCGCCAATCGAGCCGCTGCCGCCGCCCGGGAAGCCTCCGCGTAATGCGGAAGAAGGAGGACGCGCTGCGCGGCTAAAACGCAAGCGGGTCGCTCAACGTCGAATTCATTCAATTTCATGCGAATCATTGAAATCTATCAATCGAAGCAGGGCGAGGGACTCTGGACCGGAACGTACAGCGTTTTCGTTCGGACGATCGGTTGTCCGCTGCGCTGCCGATTCTGTGACACGCCGTACGCCAACGTCGGAGTGGAAGATGAAGAGGAAGGAGCCGATCTTTCCCCGGCGGAAATCGTCGGTCGCGTGCTGTTGCTCGATTTGCCGCATGTCGTCATCACGGGCGGCGAACCGATGATCTCGCCGGAAATCGTCGAACTGACCCGGCTCTTGAAGGAATACGACTACCAAATTACGATCGAGACCGCTGGAATCGCCGACGCCGAAGTCCAGTGCGATTTGATGTCGATCAGTCCCAAACTGTCCAATTCGTCGCCGATTCACGCTTCGCCGGAGCGGTTTGAAACTCACGAAGCGAACCGTCGACGTCCCGAAGTCGTTCAGCAGCTCATTGCGCGGTATCCGTACCAACTCAAGTTCGTCGTCGACGTTCCGGAGGACCTTGAAGAAATCGAAAAGTATCTGGAAGAATTTCCCGAGATCGCCCCGCAGCGAGTCCTGTTGATGCCTCAAGCCGTCGACGTCGAGACGATGCACGCCAAGGACGACTGGATCGTTCCGTTCTGCGAGAAACGCGGATTCCGTTATTGTCCCCGAATGCAGCTCATCTGGTACGGACACAAACGGGGAACGTAAGCTTTAGTTTTTGCTTTTCGTTATCCCCGCGAAAGCCTTCTCGACGCCGATTCTCGGGCAGTAATCGTCCAGGAAGCAGTGTTCGCAGTCCGGTTTCCGCGCCCGACAGCAGGCGCGGCCGTGCAGGATCAGGGCGTGACTCAGGTTCGTCCATTCTTTACGGGGAAAGAGTTCGACGAGTTCTTTTTCGACCTTTTCCGGCGTGTTGCCGTCAGCGAGGCCCATACGGCGACTCAATCGGAAGACGTGGGTATCGACCGTAATTCCTTCCGCGAGGCCGAACCAGTTGCCGAGCACGACGTTTGCTGTTTTCCGACCGACGCCGGGCAGCGACGTCAGCTCTTCCATCGTCGCGGGAACTTCGCTGCCAAAACGTTCAAGCAGCATCCGGCAGGCCCCTTGAATGTTCTTCGCCTTGTTGTGGTAGAATCCCGTGCTTTTGATCGACTCTTCGATCCGTTCGAGGGGAGCTTCGGCGAAGTCTTTGGGCGAACGGAACTTTTCGAACAGCGCCGGCGTAATCTTGTTGACTTGGACGTCCGTACACTGGGCCGAAAGAATCGTCGCAACGAGCAGTTCCAACGGCGACTGGAATTGCAAGGAGCAACCGGCGTCCGGAAACGCCTTTTTCAGTCGCCGAAGAATCTTTTGCGCAAGCGAACGGCGCGGATTGAGAGGAGACATGGAAACAGTCAGAAAATTAAATCGTCGTTAGCCGCGTCGGCCTCCGACGCGCGGAAGGACGGGAAAACTACAATTGCCGAAATTATTTTCGGACGGTTCGATAAACCGAAGACCGGGACCAATAGGTCCCGGCTCTTGGAAAAAATCTTACGCCGCGTCTCGCTTTGCGGCGGGAGCGGTCACGGGGAACAGATGTCGTGCCGGATTCTCTTCGAAGAACGTTTTGATTCCTCGAACGACGACACGTTGTTCGTTTTCGGTCAACTCCGGATAGATCGGCAGCGCGAGGACTTCGCGGCTTGCCCGATAAGTTTCCGGCAGCGACTCCGGCGAATACCCGAGGAACTTGAAACATTCCTGTTCGTGCAGACCGAGCGGATAATAGATTTCGGAGCCGATTTTTTTCTCGCTGAGATTCTTCCGCATTTCGTCGCGTCGTCCGTCGCCGACGCGGATCGTGTACTGGTTCCAAACATGTCGCCGATTCGGCTGCGACTCGGGAATTCCGACGAACTTTTCGAGTCCGGCGTCGAAGAACATGTCGTTGTACCGCAGCGCATTCTGGATCCGCATCATGGTCCAGCTTTCGAGATATTTCATCTTGACGTTCAGAATCGCGGCCTGAAACGAGTCGAGGCGGCTGTTGATGCCGATGATGCTGTGATAGTATCGCGGCTCCATGCCGTGAAGATGCAGCAATTTCAGTTTTTTGGCGTAGTCGTCGTCGCGGGTCGTCACCAATCCGCCGTCGCCGGCACCGCCGAGGTTTTTCGTCGGATAGAAGCTGAAGGCTCCCATGTCGCCCCAACATCCGGCGCGTCGGCCTTCGAGTTCGGCGCCGACCGCTTGGGCGGCGTCTTCGACCACGGCGATTTTTCGTGAGGCGGCCAGCTCGTTCAGTTCCCGCATCTCGGCCATCTGACCGAAAAGATGGACCGGAATCATCGCCTTGGTTCGCGGCGTGATCAGCCTGGCGACCGCCTTGGGATCGATGTTGTACGACGACGGATCGATGTCGGCGAACACGGGCCGGGCTCCCTGCCGGGAAACGGCGCTTGCCGTGGCGAAAAACGTAAAACTCGGAACGATAACTTCGTCGCCGGGGCCGACGTCGGCCGCCATGAGGGCGAGAAGGATCGCGTCGCTGCCGGAAGCGCAGGCGATGGCGTGTTCCGCTTGAGTGTAGGCCGAAAGATTCTGTTCCAGGAGTTTGACTTCCGGACCGAGAACGTAAGCGCCGGAATCACAAACCCTTTTGAGAGCGTCGGCGATTTCGTCTTTCAGAACTTCATATTGACGTTTCAGATCCAGGAGCGCGACTCCCTGAATACTGGTTTCCGTTTGCGAATTGAAATTTCCCTTCATGATGGTTATCCTAACCTTGGTGTGATCGGTCATCCTGACCCTGCTCAAGAGCAGACCGGGAAATCCTATCGAATTCGCCGATCCGCGTCAAGAGGAAAATTTCGAAAAGAATCGCTTCCAACCACGAAATCCGTATCGCGCCGCGCAGAAATACTGAAAAGAGCCCCAAGTGGAGCGGTACTCCGCGTAACTTGGGGGTTGAATCGGCAAAACAAACAATTTGTTCCCGTTTATAGTTGTACTGTGCAAGTTGCAAGGCATCGAACACTGAACAAGGCTGGAGACTGTAGGCCGGAGACTGGAGTTCCCGGTTTCCAACCGTTCCCTCCGGTCTCCAGCCTCCAGTCTTGCGGCAGAATCAAGGTTGCATTCACAAA
>JAVBQW010000089.1:0-6058 GCA_031548665.1 Thermoguttaceae bacterium | reverse complement strand
AACGTTCGAGGAGTTCAAGGAAGGGATCAACTCCTGTTTGAAACAAGTCGGCAAACAATACAAAAGTGAACTCGCAACGTTGATGAACCCGGAATTTCAAAACTTCGAAAACTACAAAATACTGACTGCGTAAGGTATAGTCGCCGACCTCGATGATTCCACCGTGATGGCTTGCAAGCTTCGTGTCCTCGAAAATCCGCTCCGCGCTGAAATCCTTGCCGGTCTTCGTGATTCGGTAGCCGTAGGCGCCGACGTTGTATGCACAGGACGCGAACACGACGTCGCCGCAGAGTACCGGATCGGAGCAGACGGCGACTTTACCGGGAAAGTCGATCCGCCAAAGCAATTTGCCGTCGGTCGGCGAAACTCCGGCCAAGGTCTTGTCGGTCAACATCAGGAATTGACGGACTCCGTGAATCACGACGGGAACCGCCGAGGTATATGCCGCCGGATCCTTCAATTCGGTCGATCGCCAAAGAAGATTGCCGGACTTGTCGAACGCCGCCAAGGTTCCGCCGTCGCCGCCGATCGGGACCACGATCTGCTTGCCGTCGAGAATCGGCGACATCGAAAAATTCCAACGACTCATCACTTTGCCGCCGAGATCCTTTTCGACGTTCCGATGCCAACGCTCCTTACCGGTCTTTGCGTCGAGAGCGACGAAATCGGCAAACTGGCCCATCACGTAAACCGTCGGGCCGTCGCAGGCCGGTGTACAGCGAGGACCCGAATAGTCGCCGCCGGACTTGCCAATCGGCGTTCGCCAATTCTCCTTGCCCGTCTTTCGGTTCAAAGCGAGAACGAAACATTGGTCGCCGAAGTCGCCCATCGTGAACATCTGGTCGCCAGAGAACGCGAGGTTCGAATAGCCCGTTCCAAGGTTGTCGATCTTCCAAAGCAACTTCGGTCCGCCCTCCGGAATCGAGTCAATCAGACCGGTGCAAAACGAATGGGCGTCGGAATTCGGGCCCTTCCATTGATTCCAGTCTTTCGACGACTGGGCGGCGGAAACGAAGGAAACGGACAACATCAACAGCAAGACAGTAAGAAAACGAGTCATGAGGAACTCTCTTCGATAATTATTGGACTTGTTCGATAGCGTAAACTTGGCGAATTTGAGGGAATTTGCAATTGCTCGTCTGCCGTCCCGGTCTTTTGTTCTAGCCGGCGTCGATTCGTCGAGTGATTTCGTCGACGCTGTCGCCGCCGTATTTTTTGAGGATTGCCTTGGCGAGTTCGAGGGCGACGACGTTTTCGACGATCACGCTGCTCGCCGAGACCGCGCTGATGTCGCTTCGTTCATACACGGTCTTCGTCGGTTCTTTGGTTCGAAGATCAACGGTCGGAAGTCCCTGTTTGAGCGTCGGAATCGGTTTGACGTAGGCCCGAAGAATCAAGGATTGACCGTTCGTCATTCCGCCCTCGATTCCGCCGGCGTGGTTCGTCGCCCGAAGAAATCCTTTCGTTCGCCCCGATTCCTGAGCCGGATCGAACGCGATTGAATCGTGATATTTCGCTCCTTCCGGACAGGAATTGTCGAACGCTTCGCCGATTTCGACGCCCTTGACCGCTTGGACGGACATTACGGCTTGAGCCAACTTGCCGTCGAGCCGCTCGTCCCATTGGACGTGCGAGCCGAGACCGATCGGCAAACCGAAGGCTCGAACCTCGACGACGCCGCCAACCGTATCGCCTCGGGACTCCGCCGCCGTAATGGATTGTTCGAATTGGTCGTCGACGTTCGAACAGAGCGACAAAATCCGGCTTCGGTTTCGACGTTCGAGAAGATCCGCCGCCTCCAAATCGTTCAGGTTTTCCGGCACGCTTTCAAAGTCGGCGACGCTTCGAACGAATCCGACAACGGAGATTCTCCAATGTCGGAGCAGCTGTTTGGTGAGAGCCCCTGCGGCGACGCGTCCGGTGGTTTCCCGGGCGCTTGCCCGTTCAAGGATCGGCCGAATCGGCAGACCGTATTTGATCGATCCGGCCAAATCGGCGTGTCCGGGTCGCGGCGTGAACAGATCCGGAGCCGTATCGATTCGAAAATCCTTGTTTTTGACCCAAAGAGTAATCGGCGACCCGATCGTCACGCCGCGCCAGAGTCCGCTCAGAAACTCGACCTTGTCGTACTCGACAAGTTGGCGACCGCCGCGACCACAGGCCGTTTGCCGCTGCCGAAGTTCCGCGTCGATCGCCTCGACGTCGACGTTCAGTCCCGCCGGAAAACCTTCGAGGAGTCCGAGAATTCCGTGTCCGTGCGACTCGCCCGCCGTTCGATAGTCCATGAAACAAAGGAATGGAGAAAGCTTTTGACTTCGGTCGACATCCCGCCTGCGATTTGCCGCAAAACTCGACGACTCCAACGGTATTGTATACCAAAACGGAAGGGATGCAACAATCCGTGGTTGAGAGATTAGGAGAGATCAGAACCATTCGGACTGCGGGCCCCGGCTCTTACGGCTTCTGATTTTGCCCCCTCTGTCTTTCTTCGTCGGGTTCCGGTAAAATCGAATTCGTCGTCTTTCTTTCATTTTTCACCCGGAAGAGTCCTATGAGTCGTATCAGCGAATGGATGAGCGGTCGCGTTTTTCGTATCGTTCACGGACACAATCTCGTCTATAATACCTGTTGGGAAGATCCGCGACTCGATAAGGTTGCTTTGGAGTTGACGCCGCAAGACAATCTCCTCGTGATTACGTCAGCAGGTTGCAACGCTCTTTCCTACGCCCTGACCGGTCTGAATCACGTTTACGCCGTCGATATGAATCCACGGCAGAACGCGCTGCTCGAATTGAAAATCTCCGGAATTCGCAATCTCGACTACGAAACGTTCTTTCAACTCTTCGGAAACGGTCGCCTCGTCGGAGCCAAAGGAATCTACTATTCCAAGCTTCGACAGGACCTTTCCCCTTGGTCGCAACTCTATTGGGACCACCGGATCAAGAAGTTTTTCGACAGCAAACGCAAGAGTTTTTATTTTTGTGGAACGTCCGGCGCCTTTGCCCGATTCATCAACAGCTACATCGACCGCAACAAGGAGTTTCGCGGCTACGTTTACGACATTCTCGCGGCGAAAACCTTGGAGGAACAACGGGACATCTGGTTCAACAAGATTCGGGCCAAGCTCTGGACGAAGTTGATCCGGTTCATTATGAACCGAGACACGACGCTTTCGCTGCTCGGCGTGCCGCGTGCTCAACGAAAACAGATCGAAACGCAGTACGACGGCGGCGTCGTCAAGTTCGTCGAAGACTGTCTTGACGCCGTATTCGGAACGCTGCCGATCCAGGACAATTATTTTTGGCGAGTCTATTCGACCGGAAGTTATACGAGAAACTGCTGTCCGGAATACTTGGAAGAAAAGAACTTCGAAGCGCTCAAGGGCGGTCTCGTTGACCGAATCAGCACGCATTCCGATACCGTGGAAGGATTTCTCCGCAAACATGACGGCAAAATCTCCCGATTCGTGCTGCTCGATCACATGGACTGGTTGTCGCACCATCTCTACGACGGCCTCGTCTCGGAATGGGACGCGATTCTTCAAAAGGCCGACGAAAATACTCGAATTCTTTGGCGAAGCGGCGGTCTGCGGACCGAATACATCGAATCCGTTCCGGTCGAGTTCGAAGGAAAGAAGTCAAATCTCGGCGAGATCCTTTCCTTGAACACGGAACTCGCTGCCGAGTTGCACCAGAAGGACCGCGTTCATACTTACGGCAGTTTCTACATCGCCGACCTGAAACGAAGCTGAGCCCCCACGGAGCCGGGACCTGTGGTCCCGGTTCCCTTGATGCTTCGCGGAGACACGGCATTGTCAAATTGGAGCGACGAAATATAATTTCTTCGTTCAAGTTTGACGATCTTTCCTCTTTAGGGCATTCTCCGCCATGCGAACGATTAGTATTATCGACGATTGGGCCAATCTACGTCTTCCCTCGGAAATCTTTTCGATCTTGAAACAGGCGAAATCCGTTTGTTTTCCCAAGGACCGCGACGAGATTCTGCACAAGGCAATGGGAGACGGAACCGAAGACGTCTACGAAGTTTCCTACGACGTTCCCGGCAAAGGAAAGATCACGGAAGCAACGGTCTCCCGCTGCAAGAACGGTCTGTCGATCAACTACACCGATCCGGCGATGCGGCGACGCGATCCGGACTGTCTTGTCGTCGGCGACGCCCGACCGACCGACAAGTGTTCCTATACCGAGCGTTTTGGGACTCCGTTCGATTCCGTGCGGACGGAGACGTTCGATTGGTTGAAGGAGCAGGATCTTTGCGTCTTGGCGTTCATTCTCGGCGGGCATAGCGAGGACAGCGGTCAGGGAGCCCTTCTCATCGCTCCCGCCAACGCTTCGTTTTTCCTTGGCACGCTCGCCGACCTTCAAGGAATGCTGTCTCCGACGGAGATTCCGCGAAACTTTCTCGTCAACGCAATCATTTATCTGGCGCCTCCGTTTCGGCATACGCATTTCGATGGTCGCCAGATCGTCGTCCATAATCGGACCGAAGATATTCACGAAGTCTTCGCTTACAACCTGTATCCGGGACCGAGCGCGAAAAAAGGTGTTTACGGCGTCCTTTTGAATATCGGCGAGGACGACAGTCAGATCACGCTGCACGGGTCGACGGTTCAGGTCGTCACGCCGTACGACAACGTAACGACGTTCATGCATGAAGGAGCGAGCGGCTCGGGAAAGAGCGAAATGCTCGAATACGTGCATCGACAGGAAGACGGCCGCATCCGGCTCGGAAAGAACATCGTAACGGGAGAGGAACGCCGCTTGACATTGAACCAAACCTGTACGTTGCATCCTGTCACGGACGACATGGCGATGAGTTTCAGCGAACAACCCGGCGGCGGGTCGTCCGGTTACCTGACGGTTTACGACGCCGAAAAAGCCTGGTTCGTTCGCGTCGACCACATTACGCAGTACGGCACCGATCCGCATCTGGAGGCGCTGACGATTGCGCCGAAGGAACCGCTCATGTTCCTGAATTTCGACGCCGTGCCGCGTTCGACTTGTCTGCTTTGGGAGCACATCGAAGATTCTCCCGGCAAACGTTGTCCGAATCCCCGTGTCATTTTGCCGAGACAACTGATTCCACGGATCGTCAACGAGCCGGTCAACGTGATGATTCGGAATTTCGGCTTTCGGACACCGCCGTGTACCGCGGAGAATCCGAGCTATGGAATCGCCGGATACCTGCACATTTTGCCTCCGGCCTTGGCATGGATTTGGCGGCTCGTCGCTCCGCGAGGCTACGCCAATCCGAGTATCACCACCTCGGAAGGGCTTTCCAGCGAAGGCGTCGGCTCCTACTGGCCGTTCGCGACCGGTTGCATGGTCGACCACGCGAACCTGTTGTTGCGACAAATTCGCAACACGCCGAAAGTCCGATACACGTTGACGCCGAACCAACATGTCGGCGCCTGGGAGGTAAGTTTCATGCCGCAGTGGATCGCACGGGAATATCTCGGACGGCGCGGCACGGCGGAACTCCCTTCGGAAAAATTGAAGGCCGCCCGTTGTCCCTTGCTCGGATACACGCTCAAGTCGATGCAGGTCGAAGGGTTGACGTTCCCAACCTGGCTGCTTCGGGTTGAGGAACAGGCCGAGGTTCGCACGGAGGGTTACGACGCCGGAGCCCGGGAACTCACGGATTTCTTCCACAAAGAGCTTTTGTCGTTTCTCAAGCCGAACCTGGACTCGCAGGGCCGTCGGATCATCGACTGTTGCCTTTCCAACGGAAGCGTCGAGGATTACGCGGAATTGATGGTCAAACAGTAATATACTGAAAACGGCTAGAAATTACCTTTTTCGTTTTCGACCAAAAAAGAGCCCCAAGTGGAGCGGTACTCCGCGCAACTTGGGGGTTGAAGCAGAGAAAACGTGCAGTTTGTCCCCGTTTGTAGTATTTGTACTGTGCAAGTTGCAAAGCATCGAACACTGAACAAGGCTGGAGACTGTAGGCCGGAGACTGGAGTTCCCGGTTTCCAACCGTTCCCTCCGGTCTCCAGCCTCCAGTCTTGCGGCAGAATCAAGGTTGCATTCACAAA
>JAVBQW010000012.1:0-3592 GCA_031548665.1 Thermoguttaceae bacterium | reverse complement strand
GAGATCGACGACCCGGCCGCCGCCGCCGAAAACACCTTCGCGGAACTCGATGAGTTGAAGATAAACGCCGCCGTCCTCGTCCTCGATCCGTTTGACGACGCCGACGTGCGAATACGGCGACGCCGTGACGCCGGCAATCATCTTCGACATGATCCGCTCCCCACGAAAGAGGAGAATATCACCGTCCTGAAGATGCTTTTTCGCTTCCGGGAAGCCGAGAAAAATATAGGCCGATTTCATCGTTTATCGGGTGCGAGATATTGTTTGATCTTCCGTAGCGACTTGAACCGGCGGTACCACGACAACAGGGGAAGCAGCCCGGGCAATGTCGCTCGGACGGCCATAGTAACGATCCGTCGGCGAATAGCCGATCGGATAGTCGAAATCAATCGATCCGTCCAAGGCGTCGAGTCGTGCGCGGCGGCGTTGATACAGTCCTCGAACGTCGACCACGCCGTCGAGCTGCCCGTCGCGCCGGTCCAAAAATCGGCGAAAAAGCAACACGGCAACGCAGACGCCCAGGGCAAGCAGGCAGATGACCGGATATTTCGACGCGAAAACATCGTTCGCTCCGGCGGCGATTGTCTCCGGAAGCTTTTCCCGGTCCTTGGCGGCAAGCAATGTTTGCGTTTCGAGCGTCGTCAATCGGCCGTTCGTCGTTTTGACGATTTCCCTCGCCTCGCCGATCGCGGCGCCTACCGCCTGTTCGGTGGCGTTCAATCGTTGCTCATAAAGATCGACCTTTTGATTGAGATCGCCGAGCCAACCGGCGACCACGGCCTGATCCTGTTGCGGAGGAACCGTCACGGAAATGTTCGGCGACAACGGTGAAAGGATCGGTGCCGCCATTGTCGGCGGTTCCGGCCGGGTGAGGATGGGCGGCGACTCAAGAATCGGCTGCCGATATCCCGGATCGGCCGGAGTTCTGGGCCCACAAAAATTTCCGGGACAACGTGCTGGATCCACGTATCCGCCGGGACACTGCGTTTCCATTGCTTGAGCGTTTTCACCGTCGATCGCAACCAGGCGGAGCGACTCAACTTTCTCGGCGATTCGGCGCGAAAGCGTGCAATAAGTGCTTTTTTGGTCGGTACCCCAAAGGACACCGATTACGGTATTGTTCGGCGTGACGATCGGACCGCCGGAATCTCCTTGAATCACTCCGCCCAGAATAATCATTCCGTCGTTGTGAGAACCCTTTGGAGAGTAATACCGTTGAAAATACGCTGTCGTCCGACATTTTTTCCCGTCGCCGCCGAACCCGATCGCGTAGAGCGGCGTTCCCGACGGCAACTCCCGGGGAACGCCAAGCTGCAGCGGCTGCGGAATGCGGCATTTTTCCGGCAAACCGAGAATCGCGAAATCGCAAACGTTGTCGATGTAGTAAACCGGCACGCGCCGGTACTCACCGCCGATACGAACCGACACGGCCCGGGCGTCACGAGCCCCTCGAATGACGTGCTCGGCCGTCAGGATCACCGTCGCGCCGCCCCATTGGACGATTGCGCCGGACCCGAGACTGGACGACCGCTCGGAAACGATCGTCCGAACCCGGACCACCGCATCGAGGGACGCGGTTTCCTGCTGCTGGGGAATCGGGCAGACGCCGCCGGGACAGTTTTCCTGGCTGAACGCCGAATCGGCGACCAGGGTAAGAATCAAAAACAAAAGAAAAGGCGTGTAGCGTTTCATTGCGGGTCAAAAGTGTAAGATTGAGTGTAAGAAACCGGAGCGTAAGGAGTGAAATCGCAACACAAACCGGAGCGGCAATGCGACTCGCAGCGGACGATTTTTGGTCGGTCGTCGTTCGCCTCGATCACGTCCGGCTCGGCGCAAAGCACGTCGCCCGGCTTGTATCGCTTGTAAATGCAGTCCATGGTTACGCCGGAACAAGGAGTTTTTCCTTGTTGCTGATCGCTTCCGTGACGTGGAGCGGAATCTTGAAAATGGTTTCCGGGTAGGGCGCTTCCTTTCCCTCGGCCGTTGTCGCCGTCCGCTCGTCGCGAATTTGACCTTGCGACTGTTTCGTCATGAAGAACATGTCGGGCTCCATGCCGACGGAGAACATTTCGAGCAACCTCGCAACAAGTTTTTCCGATGCTCGGTGTCCGGGTTCATCGGTGATGTTGCAGATACGACCGATGCACCGGGTCGAGGGGATCTGAAGCCCGACGTAACCGGAAATCGGCTGGGCGTATCCCCAAAACTTTCCCATGTCCTTGTCGTACTGCTCGCAGTAGACGATTTCGCCGTCCTTGATCTGGCCGTTCTGTCCCCAAGCGTACTGGACGTCCTGGATGCCGGTCTTGATGGCGAAAATGCTCGTCGCCGCATTCTCCTTCGTGCCGCCGGCATCGACGACCATTTCGGAATTCGAAAACGGGAGCAAGGACGCGAGCCCTTGGAATCCCGTCGCATCGGCCTGCGTACCGTAGTAAGTCTGCACCCCGATGTGCTGCATCACGCTGGTAAGGTGGGCTTGCGCCTGAATCGTGATAGCGGCATCGACGCCCCATTCGCATTCGAGGGCGACCTTCTCGTCGAGCGACCAAGAGCCGTCGATGAACTTGCAGGCGACGGGCTCGGTACCGAGCGTCGCCTTTTCCTGTTTGCGGCCGACGTTCGACTCGCGGAAGCCGACCTTCGGCAGAGCCTTGAGGAGGAGTGTCTTGTACTCCGTTTTCGCGATCGGGCTCGCCCCGATGTATTGCAACTCGGGAATCGCCCGGGTGCATTCGTTGATCAGTCCGATGAGTTCTTCGCTGTTGTTCATCAACCAAACATCAGCGGAGGTCATCCGGGTGTGTTCGACATTCGGCATAAAATCGGTTCCTTATTAAAAAATGTGTGTGCGAGAAAAAACGGCGACCGTCAGCGGAATACGGAATTACTTGCTGACGACTTTCGCGGCCTTGGCGGCGAAGGCACGGAGTCCCGGCGGCAGCGGCGAGAATTCTTTTTTCTGCCGTTCGGTCGGACCGCCTCCGGAGAGCGGATCCTTTTCGCCGCCGGCATGACCGGCCGCCTGCTTGAACTTGAGATTTTCGGCTTGGAGCTTCGCGAACTCCTCGGCGGAAACCGGCGTCTCTTCGCTCGATGCGGTGTCGGTGTTCAACTTCGCTTCGAGCTCCGCGATTTTGGCGTCCTTCTCGGCGATGATCGCTTCGAGCTCGGCAACCTTCGCTTCGAGCTCCGCGATACGCTTGTCCTTTTCGTCCCCTTCGGACGCGGTCTCTTCGATGTAGGCGTCCTTGGCGTCCTCTTCGGTGAGTCCGTCGGAAAAATACTTGAATCCTTTTTCGTTCCCGAATTTCTTCGCGAACTTTTTCGCTTCGTCCCGGGCGGCCTTGTGATCGGCGCTCACTTCTTTCGGCATTGGATTGGCTCCTTGTCGTTGGTTATTGAAAACGGCCGTGTTCGTGTCGGATCCGTAGAGACAGATCGCAACGCCCAGGACCTCGAACTTGCGGAAAATGGTAATCGGCCCGACAACGGTTTCGCCGTTGACCTCGGCCGTCGCTCCCTCGGAAATGAATTCGGTGATCAGGTTGGATTCGCCGATGTTCACGGAACACTGGTACGGCATCCCCAG
>JAVBQW010000082.1:0-12209 GCA_031548665.1 Thermoguttaceae bacterium | reverse complement strand
AGAGCCCCTCACCCTAACCCTCTCCCGAGGGAGAGGGGACGGTAAAGTTTACGTTTTCAAAACACCCTTTCCGCAGCTTGCACAGTACAACTAAGGAGCCTCGCCAGAATAACTCATACAATTGTACAATATCAACCCTTGCTTCAACCCCCGAGTTACGGCGCCGTATTGATTTTTCGGCCGCCTCCACTCGGGGCTCTTTGTACAGTTTATTTTGGCGAGCCTCCTAAAACAACTTACAAGCCGGGACCTATGGTTCCCGGAGGACAGAGATCGCCCCAACACTCCGGGGACACAGTCCCCGGCTCCAACTTGAAAACGCGTAACGATGACGTAGAATAGGTCTATGAGCCGTAGTGATGATCTGCCCATGGAACCTGATTCTTCGTCCCAACCGCCGCCGTCGGAGCGTCCGTCGACGTCCACGACGGACGCTCCCTTGACGCTTTCCGAAGACAGTCAGGCCGGTTCCGTCAGCGCAACGGCCGTCGATCCGTCGTCCGTCCCCTCCAGCGAAGCGTTGATTCCGCATCTGAGTACCGACGACGGAATACCACGTTCGTCGTCGTCCGTCAAAATTCAGGAAGCTCCGCTGACGCCGGAAGTCTACGCTTCCGGAGCGCTGCCGCCCGGCACGATGCTCGGACATTTCGTGATCAAGAGCTTTATCGGCGGCGGCGGCATGGGCCGGGTCTATTTGGCGACCGACTCGTCGTTGGATCGAAAGGTCGCCCTTAAAGTCTTGCCGCGTCAACGAGCCAACGATCAGGGAACCGTCGCCCGATTCATGAACGAGGCCCGATCCGCCGCCCGACTCAATCACGAACACATCGCCCAAGTTTATTTCGCCGGGGAACAGGCGGGAATTCCCTTCATCGTTTTTGAGTACGTCGAGGGAACCAACATCCGGACGCTGGTCGAGGAAAACGGATTGTTTCCGCTTCCCCAGGCAATTACTTTCCTGATCCAGATCGCGCACGCCCTGAGCCACGCCGCCGAACACGGCGTGATCCATCGGGATGTCAAACCATCGAACATCCTGATCACGACGGCCGGTCGCGCCAAGTTGATCGACATGGGTCTCGCCCGGCTCCTCGATCCGTCGGAATCGAAGGCCGATCTGACCGCCAGCGGCGTGACGCTCGGGACGTTCGACTACATTTCACCGGAACAGGCCCGGGATCCTCGCGCGGCGGATATTCGAAGCGACATCTATTCTCTCGGCTGCACGTTCTTCTTCATGTTGACCGGCCGACCGCCCTTTCCGGAAGGAACGGTACTCCAAAAGCTGTTGCAGCACCAAGGCGACGAACCGCCGGATGTTCGGACCTTCCAGCCGAACATTCCGTCGGAGGTTGCGCTGCTCATCCAAAAAATGATGGCGAAGGATCCTCGGCAACGGTTCCAGACGCCGAGCCTGCTTGTCGACTCGCTTATCCAGGTCGCCGAAATGCTCGGACTTCGACCGACGGAGCCCGGCAAACTCGATTGGGCCATGGGATCGCCGACCCGGATGTCGATCTTCGAAAAGCACGTTCCCTGGTTCGCCGCCGTTGCCGCCCTGTTTGTGTTGTTCGTCGGTCTCCATTTTTTGTGGAACCGAGCGATTTTGCTGCCGCTGCCGACCATTCCGCAGACCGAGGTTTCCGAACCTCCGGAAATTCAATCGTCAACGGAAACTTTCGTTCCGAGGACGTCGCCCGTCGTTCAGGAAACCGTCCAACGCCTTCCCAGTCCGTTTCCGACGACGGAGCGAGGCGCGATCAATCTTCTTCCGGTGAAACGAGTCGACGCCGCTCTGCAACATTTTCTGCCGACGCCGGTTCCCGGATCGATCGACGGCCAATGGACCGATCAGGAGCGTTTGGACTACGGACTCGGCAGCGCCGCGATTTCCGCGTCTTGGTGCGTTTCAAACTCGAAAACAGAGGTTTTCGAATCCGTTCCGTTTTCGCGAATTCAAGAATCCGTCGTTCTTTCCTCCGGTTCCGGCAACGTCGCGCCGACTCGATTGACCGTCGATCCGAGCGGCAAAACGTCGAACAGTTTCCTGTCCCTCGGCGCAGCGCTGGCGGAAGCCGGCAAACAGGCGACGATCGAGTTGAAATGGAATGGAACCGTCGGAATCGATCCGATCTCCTTCGTCGGTCGCGAGTTGAAGATCGCTGCCTCACCGGGTTATTCGCCGATGTTGAGCTTCAAACCGACCGACACGACGTTCTCTTCGCAGAACTCGCGGAGTATGTTTACGGTCAGCGGCAGCACGTTGGAGTTGCAAGGAATCGCCGTCGAAATGGAAATCGATCGCGAAGTTCTCGCCTCACGTTGGACGCTTTTCGAATTGTTCGGGTCCGGCAAATTGAGTTTTTTCCGGTGCTGTCTGACGATTCGAAACGCGAAGTCGGATTTCTCGGCTTATCATCAGGAAGTCGCGTTTTTTCGGAATAGTCCGCAACAGGTCGGTTTCGAGTCGCTGACGGTCGACAATCCGTTGCCGCTTTCGGAAGCCGAAACGTCGGTTTCCGCCGCGTCGAAATCGGGAATTCGCATCCAGCTTTCCGATTCGTTGCTTCGCGGCGAGGCCAACGCCCTTCTTTGCGAAACGTCGCAAGCGATCGATTTTCGTCTCGAACATTCCTTTGCCGCCTTGGCGAAGACTTTCATCCAGACCGAAGACGTCAAACGAACCTCAAGGCAGGAAAGTTCCGTCCATGTTTTGTTGGACCATGCGTTCGTGTACAGCCGACATTCCCTGGCCCGACAAAATCGTACCGCGACGATTTCCGAACCGCTCCGTCTGAATTTCGACGTTCGATCATCGATCATTCGTTTGAACCGGACGCCGCTTGCCGAACTTCAAGGAGCCTCGTTTCCAGCCAAGGACGACACGGCGTTTCTTTGGAGCGGCAGCGACAACTATTTCCAAAACGTCTCGCTCGGTTGGAAACTGCGGCCGATCAATCCGCTGGCCGAACCCGAAACCGCCAACGAAATGACGCTGGCTGAATGGAAAGACCGGATGAACGTCTTTCCGAGCGTCGATCATCTCACGCTTCCGGAGATTCGAAAGGCAACCCATCAACTGACGCCGACGGACCTGTTGCCGGAATCCCTCGCCGGCTCGCTGGACGCCGGTCCCAATCCGGAGCGAACCCTCCGTCTGCCGAACGACTGAAGTTTCGGCGAATCAATAATTTAGCCGGTACTCCGGTGTTTGATTTAGCCGGTACTCCGGTGTTTGTCCGGAATTCCGCGCGTCGCAGGCGACGCGGCTAAAGACGGCTCCGCTTTTACCGTGAAAACCCTGTCAGCGGTTGCGTCGGCGCCGTGACCGGTTTGGGTCCGACTTTTTCCATCGGCAGCACGCCGATGATCTTTTGGGTGGCGGACGTCAGCGGAACGATAGGAGCGGCATCCGGAGCGAAGGCCGCGAGAATCGCGTGGTACGAGGTCGGCTGCGACGCTTGAGGAAGATAGACCCTCATTTCCCGAGAGGTACATTTCATGAACAGGTTCGGATCGGGAGGATTCTCTTTCCAGAAAGCGGCGCCGTCTTTTTCGAGGCGGAAGGAAACGGCGCATTGATCGAAGGGAACCGTCGGCAAAGGCGATTCCAAAAGACTTTCCGGTTCGATGCGCAGCGAGAACCGTTCGATCAGTCGATGAAACAGGACTCGATCCACGGTCCCCTGGAGAACGTTGATCCAACCACGAGCCGTAAAAAAACCGTTGCCGAAGGTCGCTTGATTGATTTGAACATCGGCGGTTCCTGAAACGGGAAACGACGTGTATTCGGCGGCGTATCGAGCGACGTCCAGTTTTTCGAAGAACACGTTGGTCAAGCGAAAAGTCCAAGGATTCTCGATTGCGGCGGCACGGTATTCGGCCTCGATCTCGCCGGAGAACAACGAGTTGGCGTTGAAGGGACGAAAGATCGAACAAAACATGGCGGCAAGTTCGCAAGGAATCGGTTGCCCGTACGCTTTCGGATTCGACGGTCGACCGCTCACAAAACGAAGATCGAGTTCGTTTCCTCGCGCCGAATGACGTTGTTCGACGGAAAAACGTTGGATTTCCTGCTCGGAAACCTCGGGAATTCGAAACTCCCATTCGGAACGGACCGATTCGTCCAATCGATAAAGACTTCCTTGAACGAAGCGCAGAGAGCCGGGAAGCGGTCGCCGTTGCGAGTCGCCGTTATCGAGTCGAAGTCCAATGCTCTCGGCGCCGACTTGGATCGGACAACTCGAAGCCGTCCGGTATCGGGAGAGAAGGTCGAAAAGCAGTTCCTGAGTTTTCCTTGCGGATTCCTCGGGAACCAGGGAGTCGAACCGAATTTCCGACTTTGGAATCGTCAGCCGATGAAAGCCGGACGTCTGAGATCGAAAAGGAAGGACTGTGGAAAAGAAAGAAACGAAGGATTCCAAGGACGGACGAAGATCGTCGTTATCCTTTTTTTTCGACTCCAAACCGGGAAAGAAGTCGCCGGGTTTTTCGGAAGGGACGAAGGTCCATTCGATTTCCGGGGCGAAGAAAAAAGACGTTTCCGAAATTTTGTCGACGAGTTCGACTCGTTGAAATCGGACAACGGAGGGAGTTCGGTATTCGACGGTCCCGATTCGAAGATTCAGTCCGGTTTCAGACGCAATGGTCTGTTGATATGTTTTTGCATTCCACGGCAATTTGCGCGCAACGGCTCCGGCAACGAGTCCGAGGGTCAAGCCCGGCCCGAAAAGGAAGAAAATCAGCAGGATCAGGAATCGCCGTGAGTGATCGTGAAGCGTAGGCATTTCACAAGATTATAGAGAAAATCCGGATTTCAACCAAGAGGAGTTTGTATCGATCGTCAGCGTCGGCGTCGAAGGTCCCTGCCCCCATTTTTTAACGTGCTCTCGTTTTTGTTGACAGGCTTTCACGAATTCGATAAAATGATCTTTCTGTAATTACCGTTTTTTTCATGCCGAGAACGAAGTCAATGGATTATCTTCCAGAAAACCGCCCCGCTGGATCCGGTCCATCGAGCGAGGAGTTGCCGGTCGAGGACGATCCTTCCTCGTTTTTCGACCGGGAGCGTTGGCATGATGTCGAAACGTCCGATGAGTCGACGCAGGAAACGGATTATTCGACCTCCTCGCCGCTTTCTTCCGCCTCGGTCGCAGTACTCCTGTTGGTTTCCGTGGTTGCCGCCGGCGGCGGTCTTTCGTTCGCTTACTATATTCATCGAGCGGAGCATTTGGCCGGACAGCCGATTTCCCGGCTCGCAACCGATTACCGAACGATTCCCCAACAATGGATCGGATACACCGAAGAGCAGGCCGTTTGGATTCGAGACGTCGACCATCCGGGCTGTTTTGCCGCCTCCTTTCAAGGTGATTTAATCATCGGCGAAGAAAGCCAACCGACGTTGTTTCGGTATTCGCTCAACGGCGTCCTTTTGGAAACCTTCTCTTTGGCTGCGGAGCCGACCGCCGTCGCCGTTGCAGGAAACGAGGATCTCTTTGCCGGAAAACTTGTCGTCGCTTTTCGAAATCGATTAGCCGTTTATTCTATGGACGGAAAAAAACAGGTCGATTGGCCTGTGTTTCGTGAGAATGGAAACATTCGATCACTCGCCCTGACATCGGATTCGATTTTCGCCGCCGATTCGACTGAACGGGTCGTCCTGAGGTTCAACGACAAGGGAAAAGTCGTTAAAGTCATCGGACGCCCCCCCTCGGAATCAACGGCTCCGAAATCCGAGGACGTCAATACTTTTCCAGGATTCGTCGTCTTCAAGTCGCCGATTTCGTTGACCGTTTCCAAAAAAACAGGCTTGCTCCTCGTCACGAATCCCGGAAAACATCGAATTGAAGCGTTTACCCAAGACGGACATTGGGAGCCCTCGCAAAGTTGGGGCGACGCTTCCGCCGATCTGGACGGCTTCGCCGGATGTTGTAATCCGGTCGCTCTGGCGTCGCTCTCCGACGGCCGAACCGTGACGGCGGAGAAATCGATCCTTCGTGTCAAGGTCTATCAGACGAACCGCAAACTCGATTGGATCGTTGCCGGTCCCAGTACTTTGACGAATCCGCCGTCCAACATTCCGACACCGGAAAATTTTCGAACGGTCGCCGCCAACAGCGATCGTCCGATCCTCATCGCCGCCATTTCGGACGATCGAATCGTCGTCTTCGATCCGGTCCTGAGAATTTGTCGCTTGTTCCTGCCGACTCCGACCGAGCGTCCACGCTGAATCGGAACATCGGAGTCCCCTCTGAATCGTGGAGCGCCGGAGTACCGGCTAAATGTTGAAATCATGTCCCGTGTTCCTCCTCCTCTCCCGCCGACCCCGCCGCCGATTCCAGGCCCTCCCAAAAAACCCTTGGGAAAGTCTCCCGTTCGGGCTCAAGGCGATCTCTCCGACGCGGAGCTTGCCGCCCTGCTTCCGCCGGAGCCGGAGGAGGACGAAGAGCATCCCCATGCGCTGCCGCCGCCGATTCCGGGGACCGTTCCGTCCGTATCTCGATCATCTGCGGTTCCGCCGCTCCATACTGCGGTTCCGCCGCCGCCCCTTTCGGGAATCGCCGAGATTGTTTCCGTCGTTCCGCCTCCCGTTTGGGGAACCGAACAGCCCGAGGCCGATCGCAACTTTCCCAAGCCCGGAAAATCGCGAGCCCTGACACCGCAACAACGAGCTTTGTTCTCCATTTTGTTCGGTTCCTTTCTCTGCGCCGCGATCCTGATTGGGTTGATGGTTTTCGTTTTCGGACCGGGAGAAAACCCTCCGCCGACCGAATCGCCGGCATCGATCGGTCAGCCGTCCGACGAAACGTCTCCAGGATCGGCTCCTCGAAAGACCTTCGATTTGGAAAACGCTCCCGAAGTCGAATTCATCGACCCGGATCATACGGCGATTCCTCGTTCCTCTGGTTCCGAGACGCGCTGCGCGGCTAAAACGCAGGCGATGTTCTGGATCGGTTCGAAACTTTTGTTCGGAATATTGGCGGGATTGCTCCAAACGGACCAACCGACGACGGCCAATGCTTCGACAACGCCTCAACTTGCCGCTGGAGAAACGAAAACGTTCGCCGGACATCGTTCCCCGATAACGTCCGTTGCAATGAGCCCCGACGGACGCGTTGCCGTAACCGGTTCCGTGGACCGGACCGCGATTCTTTGGAGCCTCGAAACAGGAAAAGAGTTACGACAGATCAACGCCGCCCGATCCTCCGTCACGGCGGTTGTTTTCAGTCGGGACGGTTCGTATTTTTTTACCGGCTCCAACGATCGTTCCGCGTCGCTCTGGATCACGGAAACCGGTCGGGAGGTCCGACAGTTTTTGAACCACAAAGGCTCGATTTCCGCCTTGGCTCCGAGTCCCGACGGCGATTTGCTTGTCGTCGGCGTCGAGAACGGGCAGGGCGTCGTCTGGGACGCGAAGACCGGCAAACCGCTCAAGCCGCTCGACGAACACTCGAAGGCGATTTCGGCGATTGCTTACGCTCCGGACAACAAACGGATCGTCTTGGCGTCGCTCGACAAAACCCTGTCCGTATGGAATCCGATCAAAGGGGAGAAGCTCGTCGATTTCAAGAAACACGACGGACCTGTCGGCTGCGTCGCCTTCGATTCCAACGGCAATCGAATCGTATCTGGTTCGGCCGACAAAACGGCGATCATCTGGAATTCCCGGGACGGTCGGGAGCTTCTCCGATTGGAGGGACATACGGCGGAAGTCGTATTCGTCGCCTTCGCTCCGGACGGAGAGACCGTTTACACGGCATCGAAAGACAAAACTTTTGTTCAATGGAACGCCCGAAACGGCAAACCCTTGGTTCGCTGCCGACTTGAAACGGCTCCGCTTGCCGTCGCGATGTCCGCCGACGCCTTCCAAATGATTAGCTGCGGCGAAGTCGACTCGAAAGCGATGGTTTTCCGAACCGAATCACTCGGCTTTTTTCCGCCCGGCAAACCGCCCGCGACTTTTAAGGAGCATCCGTTCACGAAGTTGCCAACCGAGAAACCGATCAGCCGATTCGATCCAGAGCCGAAAAAAGAGTCCGAGGAATCCGCCGCCAAACCGTTGCCGAAAAACAACTCCGTGGATTTTTCGCCGATTGGTTCTTTGGCGGTTTCCGTCGGCTCCGACTCCAACGGCGTCGTCTGGAACACGCAGACCGACAAGACGCTTTATTTCTTTTCCCATACGGCTTCGCTAACGTCCGTTCGCTTCAGTAAGGACGGCCGAACCTTTGCCTGCGGAGCGTCGGACGGCATGGTTCTCGTCTTCCAAGCGTCGACCGGCGAACAGATTTATAAGCTGCGGGGACATACGGCGGCGGTCAACAACATCGCGTTCTCGGCGGACGGGTTGCGGCTCCTTTCGGCGGCGTCGGATCGAACGCTCGTTCTTTGGAACCTCGAAACCGGTCGATCGTTGGGAGCGCTGCTCGGGCATACCGACAAGGTTTGGGACGTTGCCGTCTCGCCCGACATGTCGAAAGCGGTTTCCGTGTCTTCTGACAAAACGGTTCGGGTCTGGGAGTCGTCCGGAAAGATCCTCAAAAAACTGGAAGATCAAGCCGCCCCCTTGATTTCGTTGGTTTTTGCTCCGAACGGCGACTGGTTTGCGACCGGCGGCGAGGACAAGACCGTTGTCGTTTGGGACGCCAAAGAATTCAAGCCGATCAAAACCTTGGAAGGCTTTACGGAACCGCAGCGAGCGCTGGCGGTCAAACCGGACGGTTCGGTCCTTGCGACCGGCGGCGGCGACGGTGTTGCCGTGTTTTGGAACACGCAAAATTGGGAGCCGTTCCATGCTTTTCCGCAAATTCCCTTGGAAATCGAGGAAAAACAACTTGCCGTCGCCAAGGAAACTTCGATCCGGAAAAAATGGACGAAAGAAGTTTCCAAACCGGTCGATTACGAGCCGATCAAGAGCATTGCGTTCAGCAAGGACGGTCGGCAACTGTTGACCTCCGGCGGCGTGCAAACGTTGCTCTGGAACGTCGAGAACCTTACGGCGCCGCCTGAGGTCGAAACCGCGAAACCGTCGAAGACGAAGGCGGCGGACCAAACGCCTGAGAAGCATCCGAAAGCGGATGCTTTCGCCGCGTTGCCGCTCGGCAAGCCGATTCGACGACTCGAAGCATTCGCCTCTGCGGTCCTTGCGGCCGACGTCAGTCGGGACGGTTCGACGATCGTTGTTGCCGAGGAGAACAAGAGGGTGTCGTGGTTCGAGGCGAACACCGGCAAGGAAACGTTCCGTTTCACGGCAAGATCGCCGTTCGAAGCCGTTTTTCTGCTCCCGGATGGTCGCTCTCTGCTCGCCGGAGCCCAGGACGGACGCTTCTTCTCGACGGCAATCTTGAACAATCTTTCGGTGAACAAGGAGCTTTTTCAAGCGAAGGTCCATACGGACCGAATCACGTCGATTGAGACCAACGCAACGGGATTGAGAGCGATAACGGGAGGGGCGGACAAGATCGCCGTGATTTGGGACACGAAAAAGGGAGAGAATCTCGGTCGCCTGACGGCTCATAAAGGGGAAATCAACACCGTCGCCCTCAGCCGGGATTCTTCCAAAGCGTTGACGGCCTCGGAAGACAGGTCGGCAATCCTTTGGGATGTGAAGACGCTCAAACCGATCCAAACGGTGTTGGAGCATCGTTTGGCAGTCAACGGCGTTGCGTTCAGCTTCGATGGTTTCCGTTTTGCAACGGCATCGAAAGACAGAACGGCGATCGTTTTCCTGACGGCGACCGGCAAGGAATTGTTGCGGTTGACCGGTTCGGCGGCTCCGTTGACGTGCATTGCGTTCGCTCCGGACGGTAATCATCTATTGACCGGTGCCGAAGACGGCGACGCGATCCTTTGGGATGCGAAGACCGGTCAGGCGATCAAGCGATTTCCTCCGAGTTCGAAACCCGTCCTTAGCGTAACGTTTACGGGAGGCGGCAAACAACTGTTCGTCGTCACGCCGCTCGACGTCACGCTCTGGAACGTCGAATGATTGAAAAATGTATCAAAGAGCCCCGAGTGAAGGCGTACTCGCAACACAAAGAGCCCCGAGTGAAGGCGTACTCGCCGTAACTCGGGGGTAAAAGCGGCTGAAGCGTTAATTTTCGTCCCATTGAAAAAATGCCTTTATACGAATACCATTGTCCGAAATGCAACGAGGACTGCGAGCTGTTGATTTTCGGCGACAAAACGCCGTCTTGTCCGCATTGCGGTTCGAAGAAGCTCCAGCGGCAGATGAGTGTTTCCGCCGGACATGTTCGGTCGGGTGCGGCCGAACACTGTCCCGGTCCGAATCCGGCCTGCGGAATCAGCTCCGCTTGCCGGGGTTGTCCGAAATCGTGAGAACGCCCGCCGCGTTTCAGAGCCCGGCGCGTTTCAGAGCCCGACGCGTCAGCGAGGGAATGTACTCAAAACACGATATCGCAATCCGCCCAGGAAACTGAAACTTTGTCCGACGTTATCGGCGAGCCGCCGTCGTCTTTGCCGTTGGGACCGAGCGAATAGAGCGTGAACGGTTGGTCCGTTTTCGACGGCTCCGGTTTGTAGACCAACGTTTGACGGCCCGTGAACGGATCGAGCGGAATCTCTTCCAAAAACGTCGGAATCAGTTTGTCCAACGTCTCCGGATATTTCTTGTGCAAAATCTTGTACCGCTCCAAGGCGACCGCGATCCGCAACAATTCGAGCTGCGCGTTGGAACGGTCGAAAGCGTTTTGCATCGCTTGATATGCGGGAGAACACAAAGCAAACACACAATCCGCGATCAATCGGGAACGGGTTCGGATCAACGGCATCCGCAGCCAAACGGACGAATTTCTCAAGTCTTTTCTTATTTTATCGTCAAGCGAATTCATCACGCCAAAGTTCTTTTTCAGCATCGTCGAGTTGATGTTCCACGCATAGTCGTTTGTTGCTCGAAATTCGGCAGTCGTCAGTTCGGTCAATCGCTTTCCGGCGATGTTCAAGTCGAACGGCAGTGGAGCGAGAAGTCTCAACCACTTCCCGGCCGAATTTTCCGTGCCGAAAAAGAACTCCGTCCAGTCGGGTGCGGCTTTGATGCCGAGATCGTCAAAAAAGGTCCGGTTTCCTGATTGAATCGTGCGTAAGGCGGCGTAGGCGTTGGTCCGTTCGGTCAAGGAAAACGACGACGATTTTCGGGGCAACGCATCCAAATCTTGCGCGAACCGTTCCAATTGTTCCGGTGTCGGTTTACCGTCCCGTAAAACAACTTTCGCGGCGTCCCTGCCGTGTTCCTCTATCGCGAAACCGACCAGATTGACGACGTAAATCGGATCGTTGATGTAAAATTTTCGCGAAAGATAAAACATGCTCATCACGTCGTACCACGCTCCGTCGACGTCGCCCCGACCGAGCCGTTCGGTAACACGAATTCGCAACTCTCGTCCGAAATTTCGTTGCGACTGCACGTCGGGAAGCAGAATCGAATATATTGTTTTTTCCCGCCAACGCCAACAAACGAAATTCGGTTTGCGAACCGCGACGCCAAACAAGTCGAGAACCGGCGACCGCTCTTTGACCCAATCGGCGACATCGGGATGCTCTTCCGCTTTCCACGGGGCGGCAACGAGTTTGTTCCAAAGCTCGTTGAGTTTATCAGCGGCTTCCTGCCCCCGGAGGATTGGTTCATCGGGTTTTCGTTCGGCTTCCCGTCGTTTTTTCAGATATCCGTAATACTCAAGATTGTCGAGAAATCTCGGCTTGGCATACGGATCGATATACATGTGTTCGCAGAGCGAAACCCAATCTTCGTTGAACCATTTCTTTGAATTTTCGTGCGTCGGCAACTCCTCCCATGGAACCGTGTTCACCATGGCGACCCGTTCGAGAATTCTGGGTCCGCAGGCGGCGATCAGGAGGCGTTGGCCGTTGTCCTCCGGCGGCGACAGTTTTTCCAAATACGTTTTTTCGTAGACGCCGAAGTAGTCGACATCGCCATCGGGCGTGAGCGGCTCCGTGTAACCGGTCGTCTCCGGCGAAATCCGCAGCGGCGACGGCACCAGGCAGAAATAAACGAGCAGCAGCACGATCGCGGCCGCCCAAATCCGTTTGCGACGATACCAAGGTTTCATGATATTTTTCGTGTAAAGTGTTTTCAAGAGCCGGGGGTGTAGGCGTACTCGCCGTAGCCCCCGGATACGTGGCGGTTTCGAAAAGGTCGACCATCCGGGGGCTACGGCGGAGTACCGCCT
>JAVBQW010000139.1:0-38117 GCA_031548665.1 Thermoguttaceae bacterium | reverse complement strand
CTTTTCATAAACTGTTGCACCTATTTCATTCCGCGCCGCGCCCGTCAGGAAGCGGTTTTTGGCGGTACTCTGCTTCCTGACGGGCGCGGCTCTGAGTACATTGTTTATCAAAAGGAAGCTGAACTGGATTTTACTCGAATTTGACGGTTTTTCCATCGGAGACGATGGAAAGTCGGGACAGGACGCTCGGATTGGTCTCCTCGTCGACGTTTTTGACGGAGCCGTCGCCGAAGAGAATGTTGGCGCTGCCGGGATGACAGCTTCCCAAAGCATAGTTGGCCCAGGCGTTCGGCGGTTCTTCGTTTCCGTAACCGATATATCCGACGACCGATTTTCCGCTGTAATTGTTTGTCGAAGCGCCGTCGTTGTTGATGCTGTTGAGGAACGAACACGCCATGCTTCCGAGCTGCGTCGCCGTGGCATAAGGAGACACGACGGCGGTCAAATACGAGCAATCACGCCGGGCGCGATCCTCTCCGACCGAGGGATCCGTCATCGGACACTCGCCGAGACGACCGTTGGGAACGTGTCGTTCGCCGATGATCAATTGATTGCTCGTTCCATCCTGCCAGAAAGCCATGGTGTCGCGCGGTTCCCATCGAATCACATTGGCCGTCGCGGACGTTTCGGCGGCATTCAACACGGCATCCGCTTGTCGGAAAGGTCCGTGATGCAATCTTGCGACGCTGGGTTTGAGCCGGTTCCACCATTGAGCGTCTTGCGTCGATCCCGACGTGGTGTTGATGCCGTCCATGCTCACCACGGCGAAATAGTCGACCAAGGGTCCGGGGGCAAGGGAATTGTTTTCTTTCGTAATCTGGACGCCGCTGCGACGCGACGGACATTTATAGACCGGCACGCTTCCGAAGGCCCGCTGATTCTCCTCGGAGAGCGCGGTCCACCAATCACGGTCGAACACTTTATTGTAATTGTTGTCACCGACCATGATATCGTGCAGCGGCATCTGCTCGAGATACGGATACAAAAAGGCCCAGAACGACATTCGACCCGGATAATACAGGATCGACGGAGGCAGGCCGTTGCGTTGGTCGTGGAAGTTATGGACGGCGATTCCCATCTGTTTGAGATGGTTTGTACACATCGATCGTCGGGCCGCTTCACGAGCCATTTGGACGGCGGGGAGCAGCAGCGCGACCAAGACGCCGATGATTGCGATGACGACGAGGAGTTCGACCAACGTAAAGGCCGGTTTTGCTCTCTCGCGCGCAGTGGGGCAGGGATAAAAGGACACGGTTTCCTCCTTTGAGGTCAATGAACGAAGATAGACGGACTCAAGGTCGAAGTTTTCTCACCCTTGGCGCGTCGGGGGCCGACGCGGCTAACGGCGCAATCGCTTTCAAACTTTTTACGGCAGATCGGTCGGACCGCCGTCGTTGACCATGCTGAAGGCCCTTAAAAATCGGGTCGGCAAGGTACTGTTTGCGTTGCGAACGGCTCCGTCTCCCATAAGAAACTGGACGATTCCGACATGCGGACCGCCGAAACCGTAGTCGCCGGTTCCGCTCGTTGTCGCCGGTTGGTCCGTACAACTCTCCTCGGAACAATAATTCGGGTCCTCGGTAAAGGGAAGCAAACCATTTCGGATGGAACCGACTCGATAACGACCGGCGACCAGCATCATTCCATCGGTGATGAGAGCGCGGAGTTTCAAGTCGGTCGACTCTCCCGACATGGATCTCCCCAGTTTTTCGGTGGGAACGTGCTTTTCTCCGACGAGGAATTGATTGCTGGATCCGTCCTGCCACCAAGCCATGGTGTCGCGGGACGACCAATAACGTTGGTCGTTGACGGTTTCCACCGGGATCGACATGCGGATCGGTCCGACCTGTCCTTCAAAATCAGTTCGATAATCCATGTCGTAATTCCGATACCAGGCGCTTCCTGCCGGACGCGGGTCTCCCTGCGTTTTCGCCAGCTCCACGTCAGACAGCACGCACGTCACGGCGTAGTCTCCCAAGGGCCCCGGCAGATCCTGCGCAGCGACGGGAGACGGGTTGTACAAGCCCTGCGCTGCGCTTCGACGGGAAGGACAACGATAAATATTCAACGAACGGAACGACTCCCGTTCTTCGGGAGCCAAACGGTTCCACCACGTCGTCGTCGCGTTGTTGGTCGAAAGCTCGGCGATTTTGAACGTCGTCGTCCCCGACGTGTTGTCCTTGATGAGTCGATAGAGATTATCCTGTTCGATAAACGGAAGAATCAGGGCGAAGAATCCGGCGTTGTTGGTCGCCTCCGATCCTTGACGGGCGATGGCGACGGGCGGGAGTCCCTTTTTCCGATCATGAAAATTATGGACTCCAAGACCGATTTGTTTCAGATTGTTCGAACACTGCGACCGTCGGGCCGCCTCCCGGGCCGCTTGGATGGCCGGCAGCAGCAGCGCGATCAAGACGCCGATGATCGCGATGACGACTAATAATTCGACGAGCGTGAAAGCTCGCCCGGGAAAAAGTTCTTTTCGTTTCATGGATCGTTCTCCTTGGTGGGAAAAAGTATCGAACGACGTTCGACGGCGGATATTTGGTGAATTCAATCGCGTTCGGTATCGGTGTGGTGTTGGATCGGACGCGGGGAAAGCGTTTTGTCGACGGCGAATGTTTCCGGACGCTTCGCCCGAACCAACAAGTCGGCGCGGCCCGTCAGAACGGCGACCGCCCCGGCATTCAGGCAAAAAATCATTTCGCTCTCCGTGTCGACGGTATAGACCCAAACGGGCAGTCCGGCGTTGCGGAGCGTTTCGATCAACTCCGGCGACGCCAAAGGATATTCGAGTTTGACGAAATCGGCGTGAACCCTGTTTGCCGTTTCCAGAATTCTCTTCGCCGTGTCGGATTTGTTCGGAGGAAAAGTCGTCGCGTCGCAGCAGCAGCCGACACCGAACGACGGACGAAGCGTTTTCAAGGTTCGAATTCGCTCCGGAAACCGGCCCGTCAGGATGATTCGCTCCGCGATGCCGGAACGTTCGATCGCGTCGATCACGGCTTGTTCGGTTCCCGCCTCGAAGACGTCGACGACGACGAAGCACGTTGTTTCCGTTCGGAAGAATTCGAGCGCTTCGTCCAATGTCGGGATCCGTTCCCCTTCGGTTCGCACGGTCTTCGTTCTCGCGTCGAGCTGCCTGATTTCCTCGGCGGAGAGCTTTGCCAGCGGAATTTTTTCCCTGGTCCCGATTTTGAAAACGTTTCCGGGATGGGCGACGAACAAGACGCCGTCGGCTGACGCGCAGACATCCAACTCGCAGGCGTCGACGCCGAGCGCCGCCGCTTCACGGAACGACGAAATCGTATTGTCGACGTTCGACGGACCGCCGCGCCGTTGGGCGAGAATCGTCATGCCGGGAAGCAGGATTTTCGTGTCTTCCGTTGCCGCGACGACATCATTTTGAACTGCTTGCAACTGTTCCGGAGGGGCTTCCGCAAGCCGCTCGATTCGGGAAAGTTTCGAAATATCGGCAACATAGGGACGAGGCACGCCGTCGAGAAATCGAAGGGCTTCGCCGGCGTGGAACACCGATTTCTTGACGTCGGCGTTTGTCATCGCGACGCGGCCTTTTTGAACCTGGATTTCGCTTCCGGATTCCTTGACGTCGACCGAAAAGACGGTTCCCAAGTCGATGACGCTGGTTTCCGGCAGATCGACACGGAATCCGACCGCTTCGGGAGGAACGAACACATCGAGCCGGCCTCGCAGGCAGGCGATTCGGTCTTTCGCGAGCAAACGGATCTCGACGGGACCGTTCAAGAGAATCGTTGCGCCGTTGCCCAAGCGGATTTTCGCCAGACCGGATTGCAAGAAAAGCGGACCGACCGCCAAGTCGTCGCCGACCCGACAATTTTTCGGCTCGCTCCAAACGGCGTCGACGGCGTCCGTCAGCCGACCGAGAAACGGAAGAAATTCGACGACTCGAACGGCAGGACGCTCGCTCGGAAGAACCGCAACGGCTTCGAGACCGTTGGGAACCTTGATCTGTCGCAACAGGAGAATTCCCGTGAAAAGAAGACCGATCGCCAACAACAGGGACAGGGAAACAGCGACGACCGCCAAGGGATGCCGGGAAATCGTCCGGCGTAATCGATACGGATCACGCCGGTCAATAACTTCCGAAAGGGCTTTCGCCAAGGAAGAATCGAACAATCGACCTCGGGAATGATCCCGTAACATGTCGTCGAGAACGAAGTGTTCGAACAATTCGCCGACAAGTTCCGGGTGCTGTTCGGTCAATTCGAGCCACGCCGTCGCGTCCTGTTCGGACATCGATTTCGCGAGATAGCGTTCAATCAGACGCCTGATTTCCTGTTCGTCGCGTTCTTTCACGAGACGACCTCCCCACCGAGCGTTCGGCGAATACATTTTCTCAACCGTTCACGAACCCGATGAATCGCCAGATAAACGGCGTTGAGAGAAATCAACATTCGATCCGCGATTTTTTCCGCGGAAATTCCATCGAAATAATACAGGTCGATCAGCGTCCGACTCCGTCGCGGCAACAGGTCGAGACATTGCGTCAACGCCTGTTTTTTGTCCTCATTGCCCGAAGCGTCATCGCCTTGATGAACATTCAAGAGGCTTTGGCGATCTTCCGCCATCCGACAAAGTTGCTCGACGACTTTCCCAAGCGGCGACGGCATATTCTTCCGTTTTTCGTCGATTGCTCGAGACGCAAAGCGTTTGGTGAGCATCACCAACAACGGGCGAACGTCCTCGTCGAGATTCCAGTGTTCCGATTTAGAGACGAATTCGATGAACACTTCTTGGAAAATGTCCTCGGACAGACCGGGAAACGGGGCAAATCGCAAAGTTAATTCCTTGACGAAATCCCGGTACGTCAAAAAGACGCGAGCCGCTTTTTCTTCGTTTTGCCTCATGAATCGCCAACCGGATTTTCGCCGTCGAAACTTGACGGAATCGTATCTTACCTAATTCTTGGCGGTCGATCACGATCGCTCCGCTATCTCAATAGCGGACAGGAGCCGATTTCTTGTCGAAAAATTCCAAAATTTTCAAAAATTGAGGAAAATCGAGGAAATCCGTGAAACCTCCATTTCATTTAGAGCCGCGACCGTCAGGGAGCGATTTTCGATAAGGCGCAAAAAAACGGCCTCCGGGCCGAACCGGAGACCGCTTCCAAGGTTGCGAAGAAGACCGCCAATTGCTTTCGGATGTCCTAAAAATTCCTAAACAAAGATCGGCTCCTCCACTTCCAGGAGATGGACGCCCAAACTCCGCTGGCGTTCCACCACACCTTGCACGAACTCGCGGAAGATCCGTGCGTCGAGCGCCGTCGCGGACGGCGCTTCGGGGTGAAACTGCGTTCCGATGGCGAACCAATCGGAATGAAGAGACTCAATCGCTTCCACCACACCGTCCGGACAGCGTCCCGTGACCATAAAGCCCGGAGCGACGTCGTCGACCGACATGTGGTGCATGCTGTTGACCCGAATGTCGTTGTCGCCGAAGACCCGCTCCAGGAGCGAACCTTTTTCGACGACCAGCGCGTGCCGATGGTTCGGGTCCATCGCATCGCGGTGCGGAAGCGCCTTGGGAAGGTCTTCCGGAATGTGAAGGAAAAGCGTTCCTCCCTGTGAAACATTGAGAAGCTGCATGCCCGTCCCGATCGCCAACAACGGGACTTTGTGCTCGGAGATTTTCTCAATCAGGAAACGGTCGAACGTCTCCCGACGTTCTTCGAGCAGTTTGACCGAAGGATGGAGCATGAATCCATCGCGTCGGGGATCGAGGTCCGCCCCGCCGACCATGACGACGCCGTCGAGCATCTCCAAGGTCTGTTCAAGGTTCTTGTCGAGATCCTTGTCCTCGGGAAATGGGGGGATGATAACAGGCAACGCGCCCGCCTGAAGAAGGGAATCGTAGTAACCGGAAAAGACGATACTGAGTGCCGGAACTCCTTTTTGAGCTCCGCGAAATTCCGTATTGATTCCGATCAGCGGCTTCCTTGGCATTCTCTTTCCTCCTGGGTGGCAGAACACTCAAGACGAAACTCGGAATTCAGGAAATCGCTCCGGCGGATTCGTCGAAAACCATTGGATGGACCATCATCAGGGCGCACCTCAAGCCGGAGAACGTCCGCAGACGAACCTCTAATACGGCAGGCTCATCAACAAGCTCCCGAAAGGCTAAGACTCCCGGAAACGAGCGTGAATCTCTGAAATGTCGGTCGATTCAATAAGATTTCGAAGGCTCCTCCAAGGGTGAGGTCTTGAGTTTCGAGGCGTCTGGCGACCGCGGATTCGGAACTTCCTTTCATGTTCCGGCTCGCAAACGATCGACGTGTCCTTAAGCGGAATAAAGCCGGTCCGTCACGACCGAACTTCGGAATGCAAGTTCGCCCAGTCTAATGGATAATTCCCGTCTTGGCAAGCATTATCGGTATTTTCCGCATATTTTGACTCAAGACTACTAGCGGTAGGGATCTTTCCCGGTTTAACATACCGTCCGTAGGGAAAAAGAAGGTCGCGGCGACGACGTAAGTTCCTTGAGAAAACGGAGGTTAGAACGCGACCGGACCGGGACCGCACCGAAACCGAGGGCAACGGGCTTCCCACCCCAACGGGGTGAAACAGAGTAGCCGGGGGTGAGGCGTACTCGCCGTAACCCCCGGTCATGAAACGAAATAAAAAACCGACCCCAACGGGGTCGCACACGTCGTGTGAGTCCAGCGCTGTTGCACCCCGTTGGGATGCAGATTGTCGCACAAAAGTTTTACGCCGATTCGCCGCGCAGGCGTTCGACACGAACCTTTTCGATGCGTCGTTTGGTCGCTTCGAGAACGGTGAATCGGATCGTCTTGCCGTCCTTTTCGTAATCGACCCGTTCGCCGACTTCCGGAACGTGTCCGAGCGTCGAAAAGATGAACCCGGCGACGGTATCGTAATCCTCCTCTTCCGGCAGTTCGGCGCCGAGGTGTTCGTTCAAGTCGTCGATCCGAACCTTTCCGAGCGCTTCGAAGGTATTGGCGTCGATCTCGAAAATATCCTCGAACTCGACGATATCATCGTGTTCGTCAACAATTTCGCCGACGATTTCCTCCAAAATGTCTTCCAGCGTCACGATTCCGGAGACGCCGCCGTATTCGTCGAGGACGATCGCCAAATGGGGCTTCGCTTTGGATGAAGCGTCGTCAGTCGATCCGTTGCCGTTGGACTTCGGCTTCAGGTTCTGGAATTCCTGCAACAACGTGTCGACGGGTTTCGTTTCGGGAACGAAGAGCGGTTCCTTCACGAGTTGCGTCCATGGACGGCGTTGGTCCGACGACTTCACCGCGAGTTCGCCGAGCAGGTCCTTGGCGTGAAGGACGCCCAGAATGTCGTCGCGGTTCTCGCCGTAGACGGGGATCCGTGAATGGGCGCTGGAAACGACCTCTTTCAGCATGTCGTCCCAGCTCAACGAGGTCGGAATGCTGACCATGTCGGTGCGCGGCGTCATGATTTCTGAAACCGTGAAATCGCTCAGTTCCATGACGCTTTCGATCATTTCCCGGGCGTCTTCTTCGAGAAGACCTTCCCGGTGTCCCTCGGTGACGATGGTTCGAATTTCATCTTCAAAGGCCTCTTCGCCGTCGGTGTCGTGCTGCTTTCCGGCCAGTCGATGAAAAAAGACGTCGACGAATCGGTCCGCCAGATCCAAGGGGTAAAAGAGTACGGCGAGAAATCGCCAGATCGACCAGGTATGATAGACGAAACCGGTCCCCCAGAGTCGGGACAGGGCTCGCGGCAGCCAAATTTCGACGGCGAGGAGTCCGACGACGGCGCCGGCAAGAATCGCGATGTTTTCCCAGTTTGCGAACAGTCTGGCCGAAAGCGTGGGGTCGAGCCAGAAAACGGCACAGATCAACACCGCCGAGGTGCAGAGGACTCGGAACATTCCGACCGAGGCTGCGGTCCGTTCGTATTCCTTGAGGATCCGATTGAACTTTTCCGTTGTTTTCCGTTTTTCGCAGAGTTCTTCCAAGTCATGTCGGGAAAACGACTTGAGCGACCGGGCAGCCAGTGAAGAAATGCCGACAAGAACGAGTCCCAAAAGGGTCAGGTAGAACATTGGTTCCTTTGGCTTCCACCGGGAAGTTTATGCTGAAAACAAAATGGTGAGAGGGTGAAAAGGTGAGAGGGTGGAAGAGAAAATGCAAGATGAAATTTCAATCTCTTGTTTCTCTCTTACCCTCTCACCCTTTCACTCTCTCACCCTTTCACTCCTCTGCCGCAAACGATAATCAGCATTTTGGCGATTGGGTGAGCTTTTGTCAACACCGAAAAGCACCGGAGTACCGGCTAAATGGTGATCAGGTCCATTCCGCTTCGAGTTCCGCGATTTGACGGGCGATTTCCGTGGCGGACGGCACGAAGCCGAGCCGTTGGTTGCCCTCGAATTCCGTGCGAAGGTCGTCCAAATCTTCCTGGATCGTCAGCAGAACCGTCGACGAGAGACGTTCCACGAAACCGACGCCGTTCAGGTGGTCCAGTTCGTGCTGCACGACTCTTGCCGGATGCCCTTTCCAACAAAACTGCTGCAAGGAGCCGTCCATCGCGATTCCTTCGAATTCGATGCTCTCTGTCCGGACCACGGGAACTCGGATTTCCGGATAACTCAGGCAGCCCTCTTCGTCTTCGGCCGTTCCGTGCCGTTTCAGGATCACCGGATTGATGAAGACGTATTCTTCGTCTTTCTTTTCTTTGTCGCCGGTCGGATTCATCACGAAGAGCCGTAGCGGCAGACCGACTTGATTGGCGGCCAAACCGACGCCGTCCGTTTCGTACATCGTCGTGAACATTTCGGCGATCAGATCACGCAGCTTTTGATTGATCCTTGCGATCGGTTTCGTCTTGTGCTTCAGAATCGGATGCGGATATTTGATAACTTCCATGGGAATCGCAAAAAACGAACAACGAACAATGAGCCGTGACCTGCGGTCACGGAGCAACGAACAGCGAACTGCACGCAACGAGCCGTGACCTTTGGTCACGGAGCAGCGGCAAAAAACTCATCGAAAATATAACCGGTTTCGAGATCATTGACAAGGACACGCTCTCCTTCGTCGGCGTCGGTCCGGCTTTTTCCTGATTCTTCTAAACTTCAATCTACGGGGCAGACGATGAAGAAGATGATACAGCCTCATCGGCTGGCGTGAACCTATTGTTCGAGCGACGGTTGTCGTTCGCAATCACGTCGAAAAGACAAGGAAGTTTCCCATGTCGCGCATTTTTTCTGTTTTCGCGGTTTTCGTGTTGCAGTTCGGCCTGATTTCTTCTTCGGCGTTTGCATTGAATTATCACGTCGACAGCAAGAACACTCGGCCCAACGACGCGTCGAACCAGTATTATTCGTTCTTCTACACGACCGACCCCACGGAAAGACAGAAGATCCTTCCCACGACGTTTGCGAGCGCCGACGTTCAGGACGTTAATCTGATCCTGCACAACGACGACGGAACCGCGCTGAACGACATGTATGGTTCGAATGGTTCCGGCCCCCGATACATTACTTCGACGCTGACGGTTCGTTCCGATGATCCGAACGTTCAGCGAAATCTTTCATCTTCCGATAAAATCGTCAACGATTCGAGAGGAACGCCGATCCCTTACGCTCGAACGACGCTTTTCGAAATCAATAACCTGTCGGGCGTTCTGAACATCGACAAGAGCATCACGTTTTCAAATTCGTCGAGTCCGAATCCGAGCGGGACGTGGGGAGCTGTCATCAACAACGTGATCGGCACGCTCAATGCGGAAGGAGTCGTCTTTTCGAACAACGACGTCCGCGGGTCCGTCATCGAGGGTTCCACCACCACGAGCTATTACTATTACACCTACGGCATCGGCAGCATCAACTATCTCAACGGAGCGACCTTTACGCTCAACACCGCCGGAGACGACGCCGGAGCCGTCGACATGCGGAATTATTCCTACCTGGAAGCGAACAACGCGACGTTCTCCCTCAATCGCTCAAACTACGAGGGCGGGGCGCTTTTCGCGGCGGATTCGTGGATCGTGGCGGAATCGGCAAAGTTTTCCGAAAACTTGGCGGGCGCGAACGGCGGCGCCGTCTTCGCCCGCAATTCCTACTTGGATCTGAAGGGAGCCGATTTTCTGGGGAACAAGGCCCAAGGGGCCGGTGGAGCGATTTACTTTGCGGTTAACGACAGCGGCAGCCACGAACTCGTTTTGGGAGCCCATGAGGGAACGACCGCGAGTTTCCTGCAAAACGAAGACTATTACGGAGTCAACTCGATCGTGTTTGCCGGCGTGGGATCCGCGCTGGTTCACGTTGACGTCGAACGATACGGCTGTCTGAACATGAACGATCCCATGCGGGTTCAGGCGAATTCCGGACTCAGCATCGTCATCGACAAAACCGGCGAAGGAATTTGGACGCTTGGCGGAGCCAACAACCTTCATGTCGCCGCGTCCGGAACGCAAATCGATATTCGAGAGGGAACCTTTCAATTGGACAACGGAAGCGTCCTGAACCTGACGCACACCTTGGGACTGGATTCATTGAGTTTTCAGTCCGGATCGGTCTTTATGGTCGGCGACGCCGCGCTGTCCGGAGCCGCGAGTTCCGTGTCGACGACGAAACTGTTTCTCGCTTCGAACTCCACGATGAGGTTGAACAATGCGTTGATCCTGTATTTGTCCGGAGACGATTCGATCATTGGTTCCACGCTTTCCGGCAGCGGAAATTTGACCAAGGAAGGCGTCGGAGCTTTGGCATTCACCGGAACGACCGACAAATACGCCGGAAACGTCAATCTCAATGCCGGAACCTTCGCCATCGGAGCGGGCAAGCAGTTTGAAACGACCGGAAAGTTTTCCGTCAACCCGAACACGACGCTCTCCATTGTCGTCGATGATCAGCGTCCGACAATCGTCGCAGGGCAGGTCGACCTCAGCGGCGCCAAGATCGAGATCACCGGAATCAGCGGAAAGTCCAATGCCGATTTCGTGATCGTCAAATCGGGCAATTCCATCATCCACACCACGGATCCGACGCCGGTCTTCGACGGTTCGACCACCATGCCGAACTACCTCCGCACCGCGTTCGGCTTCCGGGACGCCAACGGCGTTCGCGACGCCGAATACGCCGGAACCGTGGGGCTGACATGGTACGCCGACGACGGAACCGAACATGGAACGTTCACGTTGCAGAACACAAACTCCAAATTCACCGTCAACACCGTCTTGGACGACGTCAAGTCGAAATCGACATGGGACGGGAAGAGTCTGACGAAAGACGGAGCGGGAACTCTGGAACTGTCGGAAGACAACGGTTACACCGGAGAAACGACCGTCAAAGGGGGAACGCTGCTCTTGACGCATTTCAACGGAACCGGCAACGGAAAGTCGGCCGTCGTCGTCAACGCTCCGGGAACGCTCGCCCTGGACTTCCAGTTCGGCAACGAAACCGACTACGACCGACAAATCACCGGCGACGGAAAAGTCGTCAAGCAGGGCGACTCGACCGTCAAACTGACGAATATCGCCAACGACTACAAGGGCGGAACCGAAATTCGGGAAGGAATCCTGCAATTCGACGACGGCAAGGTCTTCGGAAGCGCCCCCAATGTCCCCTACACGGTTTCTTTCAGCGGAGGAACGCTGCAAAATACGTCGCAGACGACGCTCACCCAAGCCGTCAGTGTCGGGAAAAATCATTACGCCCGCTTCGACACGCCGGTTGACCTGACGGTCAGCGGAGGAATCTCCGGAGTCGGCGGTCTCACCAAAACCGGCGTCGGAACCCTGACGCTTTCCGGAACGAATCCGTACGAAGGAGAAACCCGGTTCGAAGAAGGAGCCGTCGAAATTTCCCGTTGGGACAACATCGGCAAGGGCCGACTCGTGTTCGATGGCGGATCCTTCCTAAACACCGGCATCGACGTCACGCTGTCCAATAACGTGTCGCTCGAAAGCGGACACTCAGGAATCATCACCGGCAGCGCGGGCAGCGGCTTGACGCTTTCCGGAACGATTTCCGGCGAAGGAACCCTGGTCAAGAACGGCGACGCTTCTTCGACACTGACCTTGAACGGTGTCAATGATTACTCCGGCGGAACCCTGATCAATGCGGGAACGTTGGAGATCGCCAGAAAGGAAAGTCTCGGAACCGGAACCGTAACCTTTGCCGGCGGAACGCTCAGAAACACTCAGGAGATTCTCGGTCTGTCGCAGAATATCATGATCAATCCCGGCGTTCAGGCGGCTTTTGAGGTTGCCGGAAACGAAATGAACGTCGCCTCGAAAATCGTTGGCAGCGGCGGTCTGACGAAAACCGGCGACGCGATGTTGACTTTGAGCGGAAACAGCACGTACTCCGGAAAAACCGTTGTTTCGGAAGGCGTCTTGGCCGTCGACGGTCGAATTCAATCGTTCGTCGAGGTCGAAAAGGGAGCCGCGCTGGGGGGAACCGGAACGATCGGACGCGACGTCAACTTTCAGGACGGCTCGGCGTATCGATGGAACTTCAATCGGACCGAAGCCAATTCGCCTTATCTTCACATTGCCGGCGACGTTTACCTCAAAAATACCTATTTTCAGGCCGTTACGGCAGGAGACGTCGCGACGTATCCGTCTTCCATCGACGGCTGGACCGTCTTGGCTTACGATGGCTCGCTGCTCGGCGACGGTCGTTTTATCGTCGACGACAGTTATTGTCCGTTCGTCGACATTGCGCTCAATTACGACACCAACGGACAGGTTAAGATCGTCGCCCATAATCGGCACGATCCGCGACCACTCAGCGACATCATGGCGGCGAGTCTGATGATCGCCCAACGTAAAGTCTATCGACGGGCTTTCGAACAGGTCGACAACGAGTTGCGGCATGGACGCTACATCGGATCGGAGCCGCTCCAGTTTCGGCGTCAACAGTCGGCCGGAACGACTCGGGGACAGGCACGCGGCGTTTCCAAAAATCTTTGGGGAAACATGACCGGCCGGACCAGTAATTTCGCCAGCACCTACTACACCGACGATCAATGGAAGCTCAATTCCTTCGGTGTTCAGGCGGGTTATTCCTTCTTGTCGACGAACTGGATTTCGCTCGGCGTGACGGCCGGCGCGGAGTTTCCGCAACTCAAAAACGGATACGACAAGATCGACGCCTCCGACGGCTATCTCGGACTGTATTACGGTCAACGGGTCTTCGGAATGTGGGAAGTCAAAGGATATCTCGGCGGCGGTCTCCAATCGTATAAAATGCATCGTCGTGACGCCCTTTACACCTATCAATCGAAGTACCACGGCGACTCCTTTGAGACGAACCTCGAGTTCGCGCGACCGTTCCTGCTCGGCGACTGGATGTTGCGACCCTACGTCGGTTTCGATTTGGAATACGCCAGTCAGGCCGGTTCGGTTGAATCCGAATCCTCGGCCGAGTTCCGCTCTTATTCCGGAACTTCGCTCACGCAGATGTTCCTGCGAGTCGGCATGGACTTCGAAAAGCGCCTCGAACGCGGCGACTTCATTTTCGGCATCGGCTACGCGAACATGATCGGCGGACAATCGATGCCGCAGGTTTACGTTTACTATCCTTTTGCGAAGAAGGGCGTTACGTCATACGGCGCCGAGATGGGACACAGCGTCGTCTCGTTGAGTCTGGGCGGCAACCGCTACCTCAACGCATCCAGAACGAAGGCGTTGTTCCTGGATTACACGGCGGAAATCTTCTGCGACCGCGACGGCGGAGCCAGTCAACACAATTTCGCCTTCGGCTATTCCTATCGGTTTTAAGCATCACCCCACTCGGCAAACGCTCCCAACAACAGCCGGAATGGAGACATACTCGCCGGAATGACGGTTCCTCCGTCAATTCGGCGGAGTACCGCCTCCGTTCCGGCTGTTATTTGACGATGTTTATTCGTTTTCGGAAATCTCGAAAATTTCCGCCCCCCGTCTTGCATCGGATGGGGAAACGCCTATAATACCGTCGTCGATTCGGTCGAGATCCGAATCGGTCGCGGGCGTAGCTCAGTTGGTAGAGCACGACGTTGCCAACGTCGTTGTCGACGGTTCGAACCCGTTCGCCCGCTCTTTTTCAGGTTTCCGCTTCGGCGGTCCTCCCGTCATCAAGTTTTGAGGTCAGGCCGACTGAACGCCGAATTCCAGGATTCGACGTTCCAGAGGACTGACTTTTTTTGTTTCAGGACTCGGCATAAGGTTATGTGAAAAGATTTCGTCATCCCCGCGAAGGCGGGGACCTGGACGAAGGAGGTAATAAGCCGTTTGCATCCGTTATTAACGTGTCAAATGCCGTCATAACGTGTGCAAGAGCGTATGGAAAACTGCTCTCTAGGTCCCCGCCTGCGCGGGGATGACGGCGCGTTGTATTCTCAATTTTCCAACTTGTCTCGAGCCGAACGATTCCTTTCACCTTAACGCAACCGCAAACATCATGGATTCTCCCGAAGCGGATACCCCGAAATTGGAGTTGACGACGGATATTCAAACGGTCAGTTCCTGCGAACGCCGCGTGAAAATCACCGTGCCCGAAACCGAAGTCGAGCGCTATTTCGAAAAAGAGTACGACGATTTGGAGAAAACGGCGTACGTTCCCGGTTTCCGAGCCGGTAAGGCGCCGCGAAAACTCGTCGAAAAACGATTCAAAAAGGAAGTCGGCGACCGAGTCAAGAACAATCTCGTGATCGACGCCCTCGGACAGGTCGGCGAAAGCAAGGAAATCACGCCGATCAGCGAACCCGATTTCGATTACGCGTCGCTCGTGCTTCCGGAAAGCGGAGCCTTCGTATTCGAATACAGCATCGAAGTTCGTCCGGATTTCGACCTGCCGAACTGGAAGAATCTCAAGATCGAAAAGCTCGTCCGCGACTTCTCCAAAGAAGACGTCGACAAAGCCGTCGATCGGGTCCGAACATCCTACGGAGCCTTGGAACCGACCTCGGAACCGGCCGTTCCCGGCGATTACGTCGTCACCAAGCTGACGTTCAAAGACGGCGACACGGTCCTCGCCTCCGCTGCCGAAGAAACGATCCGCCTCAAACCGACATTGTCCTTCCACGACGGCTCGATTACCGATTTCGACAAGGCGCTCAGCGGCGTCAAACCGGGCGACGTCAAAACAGTCAAGATCCAATTGACGCAGGACGCCGCGAATCCGGAACTTCGTGGCAAGACGGCGGACGCCGAGTTTGAAATCACCGACGTGAAAAAACTGGTCCTGCCGACCATGGACGAAGCGTTCCTCTCGAAACTCGGCGGATACGATACCGAAGGCGATTTCCGTGACGCCGTTCTCGATGCCTTGAAACGCCAATTGGATCACGAACAGCGTCGCCGGATGCGGCAGCAGATTACCGACCTGCTGACGGTCGCCGCGAACTGGGAGCTTCCGCCGCGTCTGCTCGAACGGCAGTCGGAACGGGAATTCCGTCGTGCGATCATGGAGCTTCAACGAAGCGGCTATCCCGACGACGATATTCGTTCCCAATTGAATTTCCTGCGTCAGAACAGCCGTGCAGCGACCGCGCAGGCCCTGAAGGAACATTTCATCCTCGAAAAAATCGCCGAAGTCGAAGGCATCGAAGAAACACAGGAAGATTACGACACCGAAATCGCGTTGATCGCCGCCCAGAGCGGAGTCACGCCGCGTCGCGTTCGCGCCCAGATTGAAAAGTCCGGCGATATGGACATCCTCCGCAACCAGATCATCGAACGCAAGGTGATCGATCTCATCGCGTCCAACGCCGCGTTCACGGAGGTTCCGTTCAACTTCGAAGAAACCGACGAGGAAGCGATCGACTTTGCGGCCTCCGGCGGCGAAGGAATCATTGCCGAAGTTTCGAAGGAAGACCTCAAGGCCGTCCATAAGGAGCTCGGTGAAAAGAAACTGATCGACCCGAACACCAAGATGTCGTAAAACGATCTTTTAACAACCGTTCGAAAAAATCGCCGTTAGCCGCGTCGGCGCCCGACGCGCGAAAGGGTGATACGTCGTCGAATCGGAGTTGAGTTTTTATGGAAGAACACGTTCTCGTCGTCCCGACGGCTTTGTTTCACGAACTCGGATATTTCCAAGGCTTTTGTCGTGACGTCGAGCGGTATCGAACAACGTTGCTCGCGCCGGAAAACGTGTCGTTTCGACCTCGAAGCGAGACCGAAAAGGATCCGTCGTTCAAGCAGTTGATTCCGTACATGATCTTTTCACACGCCGCGCCGGACGGTTCGGTGCGGTTGTTTCAATACGTTCGCGGCAAGGGAGCGGGCGAGAGCCGATTGCGGAGCAAGAAGAGCGTCGGCGTCGGCGGTCATCTTTCCGCCGTCGACATGACGGAAAACGGCACGCCGCACGATTTCTATCGGGAAGGCATGTTGCGCGAACTCCGTGAGGAAGTCGTTCTTGATTCCGCGTTCACCGAAACCTGCGTCGGCATGATCAATGATGATTTGACCGAAGTCGGCAAGGTTCATCTTGGCATCGTTCACCGTTTCGAACTCGCGGAGCCGAAACTGACGTCCAACGAACCCGACTTGATCGAGTCCGGTTTCGTTTCCGTCGCCGACATGCTCCGCGACCTCAGCGGCTTCGAATCCTGGTCGTCGATCTGCTTGGACGCTCTTTTCGGCGAAAAGCACTGAGCTTTCCATTGTTCCGCATCTCTTCTGTTGGCGACGCGAACCCTGTTGCATTGAGCGGCAAGATCGATTATAATTACGGTGAAGTATGTTGAAATCTGTTGTTCGTGCTGCAAAACGTGTTCATGAAGAAAGCGTTGCTCCTTTTTTTCTTCTCCGTTTTTTTTCCGCTTCTCGCCTCGGCTGAGGAATCCGTTTTGGCGACATCCGAGTCCTCGGACGGCAGAATTCGCGCACGCCTATCAGTTCAGCCGTCGCATCCTCGGCTTTCGGATACGATCTTTCTGACTCTGACCATCGACACGGATCGGTCGCTCCTGGTCGAACTTCCCGTGTTCGGAACCGCCTTGGGCGATCTCTCGATCATTGAAACGAGCGACCAGTCCGTCGGTGTCGATGCGAATCGCGAGACGCAAAAGATCGTCTTGAAAACGATTCCGTTGAAGGCCGGATCGCTACCGATTTGGCCGATTCCCTTGCGCTACGCCGACCGTCGCGTGGGGCTCAACGAACAGGCTTCGACTCTCACGGTTCCGGCAAGTCGAATTGATGTCAGCTCGGCCATTTCGCCGGAAGCCGCGTCGCTGGAGACAATCCGCCCCTCCTACGGATTGATCGATGTCCGGAACTACGCCGATCATTGGGGGGTTGTCGTTCTCATCGTTTTGGCGGGCGTCGGAATCGTTCTTTTTTTGTGGTTTCGCCGTCGTCGAACGGCCGACGAACCGATTGCGAGTCTCACGCCCCGGGACATCGCCCTGAAACGTCTTGAAATCCTCCTCGAAAGCCGACTCCACGAAAGCGACGTCAAGAAGTTTTTCATTGAGCTGACCGGCATTGTTCGATGGTACATCGAACAGACGACCAGTGTTCGAGCCCCCGAACTGACGACGGAAGAATTTTTGCGAACCATCGGAATCTCTCGCGGCAGCCAGTCGTTTTCCGAAGACCTTCGCAGCCGACTCCGCCTGTTTCTGGAATCGGCCGACATGGTCAAGTTCGCGAAGTTCCAGCCGACGCGGGACGAAATCATGATCGGCGTCAAACGAGCCGAAGAGTTCCTGCAAGGAGCCGACTGATTCCAGAGCCCGACGCGTCAGCGAGGGAAATCGCTCAACAGCAGCCGGAATGGAGGCGTACTCGCCGTAATGACGGTTTTTGACGCTTCTCCCATCAATTCGGCGGCCGAAAAATTAAAGACGCCGTCTCCTTTCCGGCTGTTATTGGACGGGCGCTCCCCGGATCGTTTCTAAAATATTTCTTAAATCTCGAAAATATATCTTGACTTTCGGTGAGACTCCGTATAGGATGTAATTATCGTTGTTCCACGACAGTTTAGGAACTGTAAAGAAATAACTTGTACAAAGAGCCCCGAGTGGAGGCGGCCAGATATTTAGGCTTCTGCTCGAAAGTTTCATACCCAAGAGCCGGGGGTGTAGGCGGTACTCCGCCGTAGCCCCCGGATGGCTGGTGTTCCGAACAGAATAAAACCTTGGTTCGAGCGAAAACCTTACAGGGGGCGACCATGATCGCTGCTGGAGAAAAACAAAACCGGTTGCTTGCCCGAACGGTCCAGTTGGCGGATCGTTTGGTCGCGGATATTCGGTGCCGCAATTTAGAACCGGGCGACTCCTATATGACGGCGCAGGAAGCGTCCCGATTTCTCGGCGTCGCCGGAGCGGCGGCGAATCGGGCGCTGCAGATCTTGGAAAAGCGACGGATCATCTGTCGATCGCAGCGGCGTGGGGCGATCATTCTGGAGCCGCCGAAGCCGGAATGCTTGTCGATCGATCACGTCCATTTTCTCGTTCACGACAAATATTACCGAACGGAAGGCGTCGGCGGCGACGGCGTTTTGCTGGGAATTCAGGACGCGTTGCCGACCAGTATTGTTTCCCATTGCTTTCTTTCTTCGGAAAACGAGGTTTCCCAAGTTACCCGGTTGATCGAACAGGCCTATGCCGAGGAATCGACGATCGCGTTCGTAATGGTTCGCGCTCCCTTTGCGGTCCAGCAGATGATTTCGGCCAGCGGGCTTCCGGCCGTGGTTTACGGAAGCGTTTACGACGGCGTGCCGGAACTGTCGCAGATCGATCGCGACCACGCCGGAGCCGTGCGATTGGCCGTCGAGTTTCTCCAAAAACGGCGACGGACCCGTTTGGCCGTGCTGTTGCGGCAGCAGATCATGCCCGGCGACTTCCTGACGCTGGACGCCTTGACGGAATTGTCCGGTTTTGCGCTGACCTTGCGAAGCCTGCCATCGGTCGACGAAAACATCGAAGCGGTCGCCCTTTCGATCTTGAGTCGTTCCGAGCCCCCGGACGCGTTCCTCTGCCAAACGGCGAGGCAGGCCGAATGCGTCGAACGGATTCGCCGACAATTGAACATTTCTTCATCCGGCGTGGATATTGCCGTGCTGACGACCTACCTGAAATCGGGCGAAGAAATTCCTTTTCCCCATATTGAACTCGACATCGATCCGGAAGAAACCGGTCGCCGACTCGGCAAATTGCTGTTGGAACGTGCTTCCGGCAATCCGCCGACCCGTGTGGTGCTGCCGGTTCGGCTCGCCGTTCCACCGAAGATCGTTTGTCTTTGAATATTTTTTAACAATTGAATGGATTTTTCCTGTCCGTCGACGGTTTCCCGCATCATTCACTTTATTCGAAAAAGAGGAACACGATGAAAAAAATTCATGCTTTTACCCTCGTCGAATTACTGGTCGTCATCGCGATCATCGGCGTTCTCATCGCCTTGTTGCTCCCCGCCATTCAGGCGGCGAGGGAATCGGCGAGAAAAACGCAATGCGCGAACCAGCTCAAGCAATTGGCGATCGCCTTGCACAATTACCATGATTCGTTGCGCAGCCTTCCGCCCGGCGGTTTCGGTGGGGAAACCGCCGTGAACAATGCCGAACGCGGCAACGGATTGAGCTGGCACGTCTTGATCCTGCCGTTCATCGAACAGGCCCAACTCTACCAGAAATTCAATTTTGCCAATGGAGCGGCAACCGACGGCGTCGGTTTCGATCCCGCAACCACAGCGGATGGCTCAAAAAAATTCATTTGGTCGTCCGTCCTGGTCCCAACTCTTTTTTGTCCCTCGGCCGACGACAAGGAAGCGAAAATACCGTCACGGTTTTTGACCGTGGTCGGTCGAATGCCTTACACGATTCACTACGCCGGGATCGCCGGAACGGCCGGGCTGATCAATGAAGGCGCAACCGATGCGTACGTTATCCAAAAAATCGGAGCGACCTTCTCCAATCAAGAGGGAGTCCTTCCCTTTCAAAACCCGATCAACATGGGAGCGATTGCCGACGGAACCTCGAACACGCTCGTCATCGGCGAACAAACGGGCGGTTCCTGCAAAAAGTATACAGGTAATTTCAGTGCGCACGACAGGTACAAGGGATGCTACGGCATCGACGGTTGGGTGCGGGGAAACGGCATGGCAAGCTCAAAAACCCTTTTGTACGGCTTGAATACGTTCATTACGATTACCGGAACAGGAAGTCATGGAACCTCGCCGTTTTCCGATGCGCAATTGGGCGACATGTTTCAAAATACGCCGTTCAATTCGACTCATCCGGCCGGCGTGAACTTCGTCTTTGCCGACGGCAGCGTGTTCTTTCTCTCCGAATCGATGAACATTTACATGCTCCGAAAACTCGGCAACCGTTTGGATGGAGCGACCGTCGATTTCTATTAATCGTTAAAGAATATCAAAAAGAGCCGGGGGTGTAGGCGGTACTCCGCCGTAGCCCCCGGATAGTCGGTGTTCCGAACACGAAGAAACCACGGGATCATACAGTCGAAATAACGTTACGCCATATTTTTCAGTGAATCGAGTCGACAATGAAACATTACCTGCTGCTTGTTTGTCTCCTTGCGTTTGTTTTTGTCCTGACGACCGGTTGTTCCGACGGCACGCTGCCACGCTACCAATTCTCGGGAACTTTGACCTATAACGGCGAACCGGTTCCGGCCGGCGTGATCATCCTGACGCCGGACGAGTCGAAAGGAAACAAGGGACCTCAAACTTACCTGGCCGTCGAAAACGGAACGTTCGATTCCAAAAGGAACGGACCGATCGCCGGACCGCATCGCGTCGAAATCGGCGGATCCCACGATTTTCAAACGACGCAGGGACCCGACGGAGATATCGTCGCGGGAAAAGAACTTTTTCCGACGCAGCATGAATTCTTCGACATGCCGAAAAAGTCGACGACCCATGATTTCGACATCAAGGGTCCCGAGGTGAAAATCATCCGTTGACGTCGCCTTGAAATTCTTTGAAACCAAACCCGCTTAAATCATGGACAAATATATTGTCGCGACGTTTTTCCTTTTGAGCTTCGTCCCGCCTCTTTTTGCCGGAGATGCCGCGTTCGTGAAGGACGCCAAACCGGTCGGAGCGTACCTGGTCGGCGACTGGACCGAAAAGGACGACAAACTGATCGGAACCGGCGTCGGCACGACGTTTCTGTACGCCGACAGGAAAATCGGCGACGGCGATTTCAAGGTCTCGGCGAAGATCATGTTGGAACAGCTCAACGGGTCCGCCGCCGCGATCTTCTTCAACAACAATACGACCCGGTTCGGTTTCGACGGCGGAGCGAAGGAATTCTTCGTTGAAAGCCCGCTTTTCGAAAGAGTTTACGGCGACACGATCAAAAAATTCGTGAAAATCGACGGCCGGATCGAAGCGGGCAAACCGTTCGACGTCGTCGTCGAGCGGACCGGTGAAACGCTCCGCTTGAAAATCGCTGATTCCGAAATTTTCAAGGCGGACATCGGCAAGAAGTCGCTCGGCCTTTTCGGATTCCGACCGCACCGTGCCAAAATGCACGTTGTCGATTTCTCGGCAAGCGGGTCGCTCGTTCCGTTGAAACAACAGGAAATCGATTTTTTGTCCGAAAAGGAACTTCCTTCCGTACTCGAAATGGATTTGCCGGCCGAAGTTTCGCAACGAATATTGTTCCGCCAGGGAAAACAGCTCGACGGATACAACAATATCCGGATTCCGGCAATCTGCGTTACGAAAAAAGGGACGCTGCTCGCCTTCGCCGAGGGCCGGACCGGCGGCGATGCCGGAAAGCTCGAAATCATTCTCCGCCGCAGCGAGGACGACGGCAACACGTGGAGTCCGATCCAAACGGTTTGGGAGGATGGTGATAATTCGTGCGGAAACCCGACTCCGGTTTGCGATACGGAAACGGGAACCGTCTGGCTCTTCGCGACGTGGAATCACGGTCCCGATCACGAATCGGCGATCATGAACGGAACGAGCAAGTTTCCGCGAATTCCGTACGTCATGAAATCCGACGACGACGGCAAGACGTGGAGCAACGCGGAACAGCAGCCGCGACTCCGCAAGGAAAACTGGGGCTGGTACGCCACGGGCCCCTGTAACGCAATCCAATTGACCCGGGGCCCCCACCAAGGCCGCCTCGTGATTCCGGCGAACCATTCCGTTCGAGCGAACGACTTGAAGGGACCGGAACGGTACTTTTCGCACATCATTTACTCCGACGACCACGGCAAGACCTGGGAGCTCGGCGGCATCGACGAAAACCGAACGAATGAGTCGACGGTCGTCGAACTGGAGGACGGCAGCGTGATGCAAAACATGCGATCGTACCATAATCTCGGTTGCCGGGCCGTTGCGATCAGTCGGGACGGCGGCGGGAGTTTCCCCGCGTCCGGCATGGAGACCGGCAAACCCGGCGACGACGCTTATCTCGATAAAACACTGCAAACGCCGGTCTGCCAGGCGAGCATCCTGAGATATTCGTTCAAAAAAGACGACATGCCGGGGACGGTTCTTTTCGCCGGTCCCCGAGGCAAGGAACGCGCCCGGCTTACCGTTTGGTCGAGCAACGACGACGGCAAAACCTGGGACGCCAGCCGACTCGTTTTCGACGGACCGGCCGCGTACTCGAATCTTGTTGCGCTCCCCGGCGACAAGGTCGGTTTGTTGTGCGAAATCGGTCCCTTCACGCCGTACCAGACGATTTCCTTTCTGACGTTTCCGCTGTCGTGGATCAAGGCCTCGAAGGAAGAGAATTCCGGATTGCCCGTCATCGATATTTCCGGAGACGAAAATCGTCAAACGGTGATCGCCGCCGGAACTCCGGACGTTTATCAGGGACACCCGACCTCGCTGTTGATGCCGGACGGCAAGACGATTTTCGTCGTTTGGTGCATCAACCACGGCGGCAACGCCGGCCCGATGGCCCGGAGCGACGACGGCGGCAGAACCTGGGTTCGTTTGGACGACAAACTGCCGCCAGGATTCAAAACGCACGGAAATTGTCCAAGCATCTACCGAATGGTCGCCGCCGACGGTACGGAACGGCTCTGGGTGTTCTCCGCTCGTCCCTTGATGCCGCGAATCCTGAGCGAGGACGGCGGCAAGAACTGGAAGGAACTCACCCCCCTCGGATTTCCGTGCGTAATGACGTTCAGCAGCGTCGTCGAAAAGAATCCGGGCGGTAATTCGGACGGAAAATACATCGGCTTCTATCACCGGGCGATCAATGAAGACGGCAAGGGGATGGACGGCGAAAAAGCTTCCCGCTCGCTCCAAATCATGCAAACGGAAACCGCCGACGCCGGGCTGACGTGGTCCGAGCCGCGGATGATTTGCGCCGTCGACGGAAAATTACCGTGCGAACCCTTCGCTTTTTGGTCGCCGGACAACAAGGAGATCTGTTGTCTGTTACGGGAAAACACCCACAAAGACCGCAGCTTGGTGATATTCAGTAGCGATAACGGCGAGACGTGGAGTCAACCGGTCGACACGCCGTGGGGATTGACCGGCGACCGGCATTGGGGCGTCTCCACGAAGGACGGTCGCCTCGTGATCGTGTTCCGCGACCAGGCGTTGAACAGTCCGACCAGAGGCGATTTCGTCGCTTGGGTCGGAACCTACGACGACATCAAGAACGGCAAACCGGGACAATTCCGCGTCAAATTATTGCACAGTTACGCGAAAAACAAGATGGACTGCGGTTATCCCGGCATCCAGTTGCTGCCGGACGGGTCGATTTTCGCGTTGACGTACATTAAATACAAACCGGACGAAAACAAGCACTCCGTCGTCGGCGTCCGTTTCAAACTGTCCAAGGACGGCGTCGAAAAATAAGGGAGCGGTCAAACAACAACCTATCGAAAAGAGCCCCGAGTGGAGGCGGTACTCCGCCGTAACTCGGGGGTGGAATCTCGATTGGTTTTGTACAATTCGACAGCGTATTTTTGACCAAGCACTCAATGACGAAACTTTTTCTAACCATCAAACGAAGTCCATTACGATCCGGCAATTTCCCATGCGTTTTTCAACCATTTTCCTCTTGATCCTGTCGACGCTTGGGGGGCCGTCCGTATTCGCCGAATCGACGAAGAAAATGTTCAATCGTTACGAATTTGAAACGATCGGCGTATATTCCGTGGCGGAAACGTCTCAGGGCGAACCGGAACCGCTTCGTCCCCAAGGCGTCGCCGGGGCTCTCTGCGGCGTCCACGGCAACGCCTTGTTTGTCGCCGGAGGGACTTGTTTCCTGGAGGAAAAACCGTGGAGGGGCGGAACGAAAACGAGCTTCGACAAGATCGGACTTTTTCTCCGTCAACCGGACGGTTCTATTTTGGAAACGAAAACGATTGAAAAACTCCCGAAACCGATGGGGTACGCGGCCGTTGCGCAAACGCCGAACGGCGTCGTCTGTCTCGGCGGCGAAACGGCCGACGGTCCGGTCGACGACGCGTTCGTTTTGCGTTACGATGAAAAATCGCAAGCCGTTTCGCTTCCGGTGCTTCCGAAACTTCCGAGTTCCCGGACCGCCGCGTCCGCCGCCGTCGTGGGGAACCGCGTCTATCTGCTCGGCGGGCAAGGAAAAGACGGTCCGCTCGACGAAATGATTTCGCTCGATTTGGCCGAGCCGGGAAGCGGTTGGCGCATCGAAAAAAATCTTCCGAAACCGCTCGCCTTCGCGGTTGCTGTTGCGCAATCGAACGGCGAAACGAGTTGCGTGTATCTTTTCGGCGGCCGGGCCAAAACGAAGGACGACTCCGTTACAAATTTTTCGAATTCCGTTTATTCGTTCAATCCGAAAACGGGAATTTGGAAAGAGGAAACGCCGCTGCCGACGCCGCTCGCCGCCGGCTGCGGGGCGCCGCAGGGAATCTATTCCGTGTTCCTCTTCGGCGGCGACGACGGCGAATTTTTCAACGCCAACGAACGTCGTCTCCTCGCGATTGATAAAGAAAAAAACTCGGAGACGAAACAAAAACTCGTCGAAGAAAGAATTCGGCTTCTCGAAGAACATCAAGGATTCAAACGGGACGTTTTCCTGTACAACACGATCACGAAAGCCTGGACTACCGCGTTCGAACTGCCGCAAGGTTCGCAGGTTACGACGCCGGCATTCCATTGGAGCGACGGCAAAAAGGATCAGATCGTCATTCCGTGCGGTGAAATCCGGCCCGGCGTTCGTTCAACGGAAATCAATTCGTTCCGGGTGTTCGGCCAATCTCATTTCACGGTTCTCGATTACGGCGTTCTGGGCGGATACCTGCTCGCGATGCTCGGACTCGGTTTCCTTTTTATGAAACAAGAAGGAACCGGAGACTTCTTTTTCGGCGGCGGTCGTTTGCCGTGGTGGGCGGTCGGGATCAGTATTTTCGCGACGACGCTCAGCGCGATCACGTTCCTCTCGGTCCCGGCGAAAGCCTTTGCGGAGGATCTCCGGATGTCGCCGTACAATCTCGGCATCCTGATGGTCGCGCCGATCGTCATTCGGTATTACCTTCCCTATTTTCGTCGCTTGAATCTCGAGACGGCGTACGATTACCTCGAACGGCGATTCAATCGGCTCGTTCGTTATCTCGCTTCCGGGCTTTTCATCTTTTTCATGGTCACGCGAATCGCCATCGTCCTGTTTTTGCCGTCGATTGCGCTGAACGTCGCCACGGGGATCGACGTGTATTTTTGTATTCTCGCGATGTCGATCGTTACGATTATTTACTGTACGATGGGCGGCGTCGAAGCGGTCGTCTGGGGCGACGTCATCCAGGGCTTTATCCTCGTCGCCGGCGCGATCGTTTCGCTCGCCGTCTTGATCGTCTGTACGGACGGCGGTCTCGCCGGTTTCCTCCAAACGAGTTTCGAAGCGGGAAAACTGCACGCGTTCGATTTCCGGTTCGATTTGACGCAACCCGTTTTCTGGGCGGTCATGCTCGGGGCTTTTTCGAACAATATCATCACGTATTCGAGCGACCAGACATTGGTCCAGCGATATATGTGCGCGAAAGATGAAAAAGAATCGATCCGCAGCATTTGGCTCAATGCTTTTTTGGCGGTCCCCGTCATCCTGATTTTCTTCCCGATCGGTACGGCACTGTTCACCTATTACCGTACGCATCCCGACCGGATCAACGCGGATCTGCAGAACGGCGACGCGATTTATCCGTTGTTCATCGTCAACGGGCTTCCCCCGGGCGTTTCCGGATTGGTCCTTGCCGCGGTTTTCGCCGCCGCGATGTCGACACTCGCCTCGAACATCAATTCGGCCTCAGCGGCGGTGTACGCCGATTTCATGAAAATCTGGTTCCCGCGATTTTCGAAACGTTTTCCCGTCGCGATTTCGCAAACGGCGGGAATCGTCGTCGGACTGCTCGGATTGACGTTCGCCCTGCTCCTTGCAAGTTCCGACATCCGTTCGCTTTGGGACCAGTTCAACACATTCCTCGGCCTGTTCACCGGCCCCGTCGGCGGTTTGTTCCTGATGGGAATTTTTTCGAAACGAATCAACGGCGTCGGCGCCGTCGTCGGACTCATCGGTTCTTTTTTGACCGTCGCGACTTTTCAGGCGTACACGCCGATTTCGTTCCTCTATTACGGTTTCCTCGGGATGACATCCTGTTACGTTTACGGATTCGTCGTCAGTTTGTTCGTCGGCGGTCCGGCGAAAACGGTTGCCGCGCAACCGGAAAACGGCCGGAGTACCGGCTAAATCATTTTTCAATCACTACAACGAAAATCATGCTTCACGGTCTCATCGCGGCGACGCATACGCCGTTCCGTCCGAACGGCGACATCGATCCGGACGCTGTTTCGAAATATGTCCGATATCTCCTCGACATGAGCATGGACGCTCTTTACGTCAACGGTTCGACCGGCGAAGGAGTCAGCCTCAGTGTTTCCGAACGGAAAACCATGCTCGAATCCTTTGTCAACGCGGTCGGCGGCCGCATCCCGGTCGTTGCGCAAGTCGGAGCCAATTCGCTTGCCGACTGCCGTGAATTGGCCGCCCACGCGGAAACGCTGGGCGTCGCGGCGGTCAGTGCTTGCGCGCCGAGTTATTTCAAGATCGGCGACGCCTCGGTTCTCGTCGATTGCATGAAAGAGATTGCCGACGCCGCGCCGAAGACGCCGTTTTATTATTATCACATTCCGCGATTCACGGGAATCTCGATCGACATGAGCTTTTTCCTCAAGGAAGCGGAAACGAAAATCACCAACCTTGCCGGTCTGAAATATACCGACACGAAAACATTCGAACTCCTCGAATGCATCGAATACGCAAACCGAAAGTTGAACGTCTTGTGGGGCTGCGACGAAATGCTCCTTTCGGCCCTGGTCGTCGGCGTTTCCGGGGCGGTCGGTTCGACGTATCCGCTCTGCAACGTGGTTTTTCGTAACCTGCTGAAGGCTTGGGAAACCCGGGACTTCGAAGCGGCAAGGCGTTGGCAACTCAGAAGTTGGGAATACGTCAAGGTACTCTGCCGTTACGGCGACTTCCTTTCCGCCCAGCGTCTGTTGATGAAATCGTTCGGAATTGATCTCGGTCCGAGCCGGTTGCCGATCGCGATGCTTTCGAACGAATCGGAACGAAAAATGCTTGCCGATCTCCAAAGCATCGGCTATTTCGAATGGCAGGGGGTACCAAAATACTAACCCGAAAATCATGAAAGTTACCATTATTTCCTGGCTTGTGCTCTTGACCGGCTTTTCGACCGTTCTTTTCGCCGGAGAACCCGTTTTGGAACGAAAAACGGCGTTCCTGGATGGAAACCGCCTGTTCCTCCAAGCCCGAGCCGTCGTCTTCCCGACGAACGCTCCCTCGGGAATCGAACCGGAGGCATTCATCACGATGTCGATTTACGGAACGGGAACCCACGCTTACGGCGACATTTACCTGATGAAAAACGCCGGCCTCGGCGAAACGTGGAGCGAACCGAAATCGATCCCGGCGTTGAAACGGGAAACGACTTCGGAAGGACTCCACCGCGTCTTCGGCGACATCACCCCGGACTGGCACGCGAAATCCGGGACCGTTCTCTGTACGGGCAAGTCGTTCTTTTCCAAACCGGAAGACGCCGACAACAAGGCCGGCGGCAAACGGATCGATCTTGAAACGAAGCAGGAAGTCGCCTACGCCGTCTACAGGCCGTCGACGGATTCCTGGTCTCCGTTACGGGCGGTCGAGTTTCCGAAAAAGCTCGATAACGGCGACGATTTTTACTGCGTCAACGCGGGCTGTACGCAACGAGTCGACCTGCCGAACGGCGACGTGCTCTTGCCGATCCGATATTTGAAAGGTAAACTCTACGTCTCGACGGTGATCCTCTGCTCTTTCGATGGCGAAAAACTCGTTTACCGGAAGCACGGGACGACACACACCGTCCCGGTCGGCCGGGGGCTGTACGAACCGTCGCTCGCCTTTTATCGGGACAAGTATTATTTGACGTTACGGGGTGAGAACGCCGGATTCGTCGCCGTGAGCGACGACGGATTGCATTTCGACGAGCCGGCGGAATGGACTTTCGATGACGACAAACCACTCGGAAGTTACAACACTCAACAGCATTGGCTTTCGTCTCCCGATGGCCTGTACCTGGTTTATACGAGAAGGGGAGCGGATAACGATCAAGTGTTTCGTCACCGGGCGCCGTTGTTCATCGGTCGGGTCGACACGGAGAAACGCCGTGTTTTGCGGGACACGGAACAGATCGTCTTTCCGATTCCGGAAGGCGACGGCGACGTCGGAAACTTCGGCGTGACGAAAATTAACGAAAACGAATACTGGATCGTCGCGCCAGTCGTCCCGAAAAAGGGACGGCAGACGGAAATCCTGTTGACGCGATTGAAATGGGCCAAAACATCAAACGAGTAATCATGAAAGTCTTTCAGCAACTGAATCTCAACGACGCGGCGACGAAATTATTGGACAAAAATCTCCCGGGGGAATTCCACCTCTCCGGACGCGACGACCGTCGTTTTGAAACCTTCGCCGACTGCGAAATCGTTTTCGGTAACGTTCCGCTCGACTGGGCCTTGAAGTCGCCGTCGCTCCGGTGGTTGCAACTCGAATCCGTCGGCGTCGACCCGTACGTCGATCATTTGGGAGCGTTTTCCGAAAAAAACGTTACGATCACGAACCTGCACGGGTTTTTCGGACAACAAGTCGCCGAAACCGCGCTGGCGGGAATTCTCGCACTGAAACGCGGCGTCGACAAAACCGTACGGCTTCAAGCGAAAGGCGTTTGGCAGGGGGCGTCGCTCCGTTACGAATTGACGATGCTGCACCGGTCCCGGGTCCTGATCCTCGGCAGCGGCAGTATCGCGCAAGCACTCAAGAAGATGCTTGCCGGGTTCGACGCCGAGGTTCTTCTTTTCGCACGAAATCCGGAGCGGGCCGACCTGACGACAAGGGAACAGCTCGACAAGGAATTGTCGAACACGGACATCGTGGTCGCTTGCCTGCCGGAAAACGCCGGGACACGGGAACTGTTCGATCGAAACCGGCTGGGGTTGCTGCCGCCGGAAGCATTGTTCGTCAACGTCGGCCGCGGTTCGCTGGTCGACGAAACCGCGCTGGTCGAACTGTTGCAAACAAAGCGTCTCGGCGGAGCCGTACTTGACGTTACAAAAAACGAACCGCTGCCGGCGGAGCATCCGTTTTGGCAATTGCCGAACGTCCTGCTCACGCAACATTGCGGCGGCGGAACACGGGACGAACTCCCTCGCAAGGTCGAATTCTTTCTCGACAATCTCCAACGTTTCCGTAACGGCGAATCGCTCTTCGGCGTCGTCGGCCGTTGAAGCGGAGAAGAATCGGGACCGGAGGTCCCGGTTCTTTAAGGGCGTGCGAGTAAATAAGGAACCTCGCCAAAATAACGTTTACTATCGTACAATATCAAGCGTCGTTCCAACCCCCGAGTTCCGGCGGAGTACCGCCTCCACTCGGGGCTCTTTTCGATAGGTTGTTTTTAATCGCGCCCTAATTCTTTGCCGCGTCGGCGACTTCGTTGGCTGCTCGTTGCAAATCGGCGTTCTTCGACTTTTCCGTAACGAGCTGCATTGCCTTGACGACGGCGTCACGGTGTTGCGTGACGATCGGTCGAGCCGCGTTAACCAGGGCGACGCAAACCGGTTCGGTGAATTGCGGCGTGTCGATCATTTCGGTCAGCTTGGCGAGCGCTTCCGGCAGCGGAATGCGACCGAGAGCATCGATCAAGAGGAGCTTTTCCTCGTCCCGTTTGGCGACGGCAAGGGCATCGAGCGTCATCTTGTATCGGTGTTGATGCGACGTATCCATTTGGCGGACGATCCGAATATATCCGCGTAAGGCTCGAATTTGGAACTTCGAGTCGCCGTCTTTTTTAACGACGTCGAGCAGGACCGGAGCGGCTTCGGTGTCCGGCCAGTCGCCGAGAACCTGCGTCGCGACGTCCTGAATCTTTTCGGACGAATTTTCCGTCGCCTTTCGGACCGTTTCAATCGCGACCTTGCCGCCGAGAAAACGGAGCAACTTGAGAATTTCGCATTGCGTGTCGAGCGGAGCCGATTCGTAATCCTTGGCAAGCAGCGCGGCGACGGCGTCCTGATCGACCGTTCGAGCGCAGACGACTTGCAAGGAACCGAGAACCGTGTCGAACTCGATTTTCGAATCCGGATGCAGCAGCCGTTGGATGAGAACGTCGACGTCTTCGCCGGAAACGGTGTATCCCAACGCGTTCAAGGCGGCGCGACGGATTTCAATGTCGGGGTCCTTAAGCATCGGCAGCAGGACTGGCGTCGCGGCGCCGATCTTGCGGCGACGGCAGACTTCGGCCAACGGAATAACGGCTTTTCCCTTGACTTCACCGAGCCGTTGCACGAGTTTTTGATCGAGATTCGGAGCGACGGTCTGCTGCAAGGCGGCGGTCGCGGCGGCGACCGTTGCCGGATCGGCGTCGCTGAGGAGATCAAGAAGCAAAGCGACAACCGTATCGTCCGGAACACTGAACAGGGCTCGAATCGCGGCCTGTTTGAGCGGAGTTTTTTCTTCTTTCGCCAAATTGAGCAGCAGCGGTCGGGCGGCGGCGTCCGAACGATCGCCGATTGCCGCGACCAAAAGAACCTGGCGGTCGACGGACAATTTCGGCAGCACGGCAAGCTGCGTTTGCGTCGCTTCGGTGGTTTTCAACTCCCGACCGGCTTCGAGGGCTGCGGAAAAGATTGCGTCATCGGGATCGGCAAGGAGCGTTTCGAGTTTTTTGGGAGCCTCGTTTCCGGCTGACAGGATTTCGCCGCGAACGGCTCCGCCGCGAACGATTCCGGAGAGATCGGCCTGTGCACGAACCGAAGCGTAGATCGATCGGACGTCGACCGGTTGGTTGGCGGCTTTCAAGGCTTCGGCGCAACCGTACAGGCCGTCGACGAGCAAGGCTTTGCGGTCGGCGGACGAATCCCATAACACGGCCAAGAGCGCCGTCACGGCGTCCGTCGTCCCGATTTTTCCCAAAGCGACGGCTGCGGCGTACACGACCTGCTTGTCGGCGTTCTTCAAAAACGGAGCGACGACGGCGGCGGCTTCCGCTTCTTTCCGTTCGCCGAGCGATTGGAGGACGCCGATTAGGAGTTTGCCTTGAACTTTGGCAAGCGAGTCTCGCAGCGCAGCGCCGGCCGCCGGATCGGGGATCCTTTCGAGGGCGACCCGCGCCGGATGCGACAACGTTTCGTCGGCAAGGAACGGAGCGAGCACCGCGACGGAATCCTTCGTTCCGTTTTGGGCCGCTTGCTTGCACGCCAAAGTCTTGGCAAACAACGACGCGTTTGGATCGTTCATCACGGCGGCGAGCTTGTCGCTTTCCTCCGAAGCGAGAAGCGACGAGGCGACAAGAACGAACAAGACAAAAAATAATCGTTTCATGACACGAAAAGAATCGATTTGCGAGAGAATGATCAAATCACCCAGGGTTGCCGCAGCGCTCGGGCTCGCAGCCGGTTCGCTTCTTCGTCGCCGGGGAACTCGTTTTTCACCGGATCCCATTTCAGCGGCCGGTTCAGCCAACAGGCGATGTTGCCGAGCACGGCGGCGATCGTCGAATGGGAGCCGATCGCGATGTCGCACAGCGGCCGTTTTCGCAACCGAACACAGTCGAGCCAATTTCTGATATGGGAATTGTGTCCCTCATGTCGTGACGGTCGGTCCTTGGCGAGCGACGCCGGGAACGATTTCAGATAGCCGCGCCGGCCGACGTGAATCCAACCGTGTTCGCCGACGAACACGGCTCCGAACGCCTGGACCGACGTGTTCGGATCGAAGCCTTTGGGAAGCTCCGTGAACTTCGGTTCGAGGCGACCGCGACAAACATGCAGCGTGATATCGTTTGGATAGTTGAACGTCAAATACGGAATTTTCGTTTCGTCCGGCGGATGGATTTCCAGCGGTCCCGATTCGTCGAGGCCGAGTCCCCAATGAACGACGTCGAAAGCGTGGGAACCGCCGCTGCCGATTCCGCCGAGGCCCAAATCTCGGCAGAACGACCACGGAACGACGTTCAACGGATTGCCGAGATAATGCAACCGGTGATTGAACGGTCGCCACGGTGCCGGACCGAGCCAGAGATCCCAATCGAGCGTCGGCGGCGTCGGCTCCGCCGGGAGATCGGACTCGACGCTCGCTCCGTTATGGACCATGTAAATCCGGTCGATCTTGCCGAGCGCTCCGTCCCGAACCAGTTGGCAGGCGAATTGGAAATTCTCCCAACTTCGTTGTTGGTATCCGACTTGGCAGACGGTTCCGTGACGACGCACCGCATCGATTTCGCCCAACGCTTCGTGGATCGTGTAGGCGTTCGGCTTCTCGACGTAAACGTCTTTGCCTGCTTTGGCCGCCATGATGACGGCCGGACCGTGCCATTGTTCGCCGAGAGCCATCACGAAACCGTCGATGTCCGTTCGCGGCAGCATTTCATGGAAGCCGTGGTAAATGTCGCAGCCCTTGAATTCGCCGCTTTCTTTTCGTTTCGCATATTCCTGATTGACGAGGTCCCGTTTGGTTTCGCGTCTCCATTGGTCCGGATCGGCGAGCGCGAGGACCTGAACGTCCGGGAACGACAGCGTGTGCCGCAGATGTCCCTGGTTCATCATACCGACGCCGCAGAATCCCAGCGTGGTGCGATTGCTCGGCGACACGGAACGCCCCAAACCGAGCGCGGTTCCGGGAATCAACAACGGAGCCGCAACGGCCGTTGCCGTGAGAAAAGCACGACGAGAAATGTTTTTTTTCATTGTTTTGAAAAAAAGACGAATCGGAGCCGGGACTTAGGCGGCGCGCGAAAATAAACGACTGAAAAGAGCCGGGGGTGTAGGCGGCCAATAAAACAATACGGCGCCGTAGCCCCCGGATGACACCGCGAAAAATATTCGTTCAATTAGGGAGTTTATTTGCGCACGGCCCCATAGGCTGTCGCCAGAAAAAACGGATGAGTGAAAGAGTGAAAGAGTGAAAGAGAAAATACAAGTCATGCTTCACTCTCTCACTCTCTCACTCTTTCACCCTCTCACTCTTTCACCCTCTCACTCCATTGTTTGCCGGTTTATTTCTGGCGAAGGCCTTAATGGAGCCGGGACCTACGGTCCCGGAGTGAACGGCGACACGAAAGCCTTACGCTTCTTCCCAGCACTGACGGAGGTAGTCGAGACATTTGGGAACTTCGACCGTCCGATCACCGCTTCCGCCGACACCGCATTCGAAGCTGATCACGCCGGTATAACCGATGTATTTCAAACCTCGGAATGAATCGGTGTGCGTATTTCCTTTCTTCGAATGATTATTCGCCGTGGGCAGCACCCGGCCTTCGCCGCTGCCGAGATGGACGTGTTTGACGAGGTCGCCTCCCGCAATGAACGCCGCCATCGCGTTGGCCTCTTCCGTGTACATGTGATAAGTGTCGCCCAGCACGCCGTTGCCGGGAACGCCCGCCTCTTTGACAAGACAGGCGGCTTGGCTCACTTGACGCATAAACCATGCTTCGCCACGGCGAAGCGGTTCCAGGATGACATTCGTGTTCAGGGCCGCAGCCATCGGACCGAGGTCTTTCAAAACGCCGACGGTTCGTTCCCAAAGAACCCGTTCTGGCAGATTGCGAACACTTTCCGGCTGATTTCCGCGAACTGGGACGTAAACAAGCACGGGACAATTCATTGCAGCCGCGATCTCCATCTTTGCTTTGCTTTCATCAAGTCCTTTCTGGCGAACGGCAGGATCTTCGCTCATGAGCGGGTGTTCCGCTCCTCCGAAATAGATTGAAGCGATTTCCAGTCCGGCATCGTCCGCTTTCTTTTTCCAATTCTTGGCGGATTCCATGTTTCCGGGATTGCCGATTTCGACGGCTTCAAAGCCGTTGGCTTTCATCCATTTGAGTTTTTCCTCATCGTTGCCGCCCGGAATAATACCGAGTTGACTGCAAAACCGAAGTTTGGCCTTGGCTCGTTGGTCGCCCGGCACTTCGGCGGCGGATGCGGTCGAGTGATTCAAAACCGAGGTGGCGGCCAAAGCCGAACCAACAAGGGCACTACTTTTGAAAAAATCACGTCGCTTCATTGAATATCTCCCGTTGTTGGATGGGGTTCCGAAAAAGAATTTTTCACAAACACACACTATAGAGCAAAGGTTTTCAAAAAACAAGACGTCGAACACACGAGGATTGCAACGTCCGCATGGTATCTATACAACTTTTTTAGACCACGGAACACACGGAATAACGGAAGAAACGGAAAAAATTGAATCAATATTTCCGTATGTTTCGATTTTCCGAGTATTCCGTGTTCTCTAAATAGACGTGAAATCATCCGTGAAAAGACTGTATTTCCACGGATAAATTGTGTAGTACAACGTTAGTGAATAGGCGTTCGTGAAAAGGGTTGGTTCGAGAAAAGAGAAAGAGACCGTCATCCCCGCGTAGGCGGGGACCCAGAGGGTAGATTTTAATAGGCTCTTGCACACGTCAATAACGGATGCAAACGAGTGACGATCTCTGTCGTCTAGGTCCCCGCCTTCGCGGGGATGACGAACATTATTTCCTTAACGTTACACTAGATACTTTTGCCCTCGGGGAGAGGGGGAAAGATTTCTACTTGCGCAGTACAATGACCAATGGGCGGAAAATATTAGGGCGTTTCTCGGCGCGAGAGGTCGAATCGGCTATAATCGATGAAAACGAATCTTCATTTCCCATATCGCCAAGGCAGTTCAACGACGCAGTGAGCGGAAGAGGATGACTGGTTTCGTCGCATTCGTTTTCAAACCTCAACATCTCTTTACCCTCGACCGGAATAGATGCCCCATCGGATATTGCCTTTTATGGTTTGTATTTGTCTCCTTGTTTTCTTCTCCGGATGCGGCGAAGCCCAACAAGCGAATCCGCCGACGTTCAAGGACGTTCCCTATGTCAAAGGGGGCGGCGAGCGGCAGAGTCTTGACATTTATCTGCCCCAGGATTACAAGGAGCGCAAGGCGAAATTGCCGGTCGTCGTCTGGATTCACGGCGGTGGTTGGGCGGCCGGAGACAAATCGAATCCGCCGGGGGCCGCCGCTCCGCAGCTCGGCTACGCCTTTGTCAGCATTAACTATCGCTATGTCACTCAGGCCGCGTTTCCGGCTCAAATCGTGGACTGCAAGGCGGCGATTCGATGGCTGCGAGCCCATGCCGACGAGTACAATATCGACGCGAACAGGATCGGTGTTTGGGGACATTCGGCCGGCGGACACCTTGCGGCTCTGCTGGGAGCCGCCGGGGAAGTCAAGGAGTTCGATGTCGGCGAGAATCTGGATTGTTCCAGCAGGGTGCAGGCCGTCTGCGACGTTGCCGGACCGACCGATTTCCGTCTGTGCCTCGATCATCCGGAAAAGTACGGAAACGTCGCTCCGCATCTCAAAACCCTTTTCGGCGAATATCCGAAAGAGAGCCGTGCTCTTGCCGAAAAAATGAGTCCGGCCGTTCACGTTTGTCAAGGACTTCCACCGTTTTTGCTTCTTTACGGCGACAAAGACGAATTGATTCCGGTCGAACAGTGTACGGAATTCGCCGCTGCGCTTAGGAAAGCGGGTGTCGATTGCGAGGCGATCGTCACGCCGGGAGCCGGTCATGATGCGGGTTTCGCAAGCAAGGGAGATCAACTGTTTGTAAAATTGATCGCGTTTTTTGCGGGACACCTCAAACCGCAACAATAAATGTGTCGTTTCTTGAATCCGAACTCTTCGACAATATCTGTCATCAAGGAACCGTTTAGAGCTTGTGCGCAAATAAACTACCGAAAAGAGCCGGGGGTGTAGGCGGCCAATAAAACAATACGGCGCCGTAGCCCCCGGATTGGGGGCTCGAATAAAATCAGCACCCCCAGATCCGACGGTTTCCGAAAAGACCGATTCCTGACCGTTTCATGGATGTCTCTTCGCCAACCATTGCCGGATGATGGCGACGAGTTTCGGCGCGTCGACCGGTTTGCTGCAATAGGCGTCCATTCCGGCGTCGAGGCAGAGTTCACGGTCGCCCTTCGTTGCGTTCGCGGTCAGGGCGATGATCGGAATTCGCTCCCGATGCGCGGTCGATGTTGGTTCCTGTCCGTTTTCCATGCGACGGATCAGCCGCGTCGCTTGGAAACCGTCCATTTCGGGCATCTGGCAATCCATGAGGACCATATCATACGTTTTTGCAGCGACCGCTTCGCAGGCTTTCCGACCGTTGCCGACCAATTCGAAGCGAAAGCCGGCCTGCGACAGGATTTCGCCGACGACGATCTGGTTGACCCGATTGTCTTCCGCGACCAGGATGAACGGACTGCTTTCCCGTCCTTCGGGGCCCGAGGCGGTTCCGGGTGCGGCGGTTCCCGTCCCGGAAAAATTCTTAAGGACCTTGTTTCCTGACGGTGTGTCGCTCCATTCTCCATCCGATAACGTCGCCGCCTTCGTTTCCGTTTCGTTGTCGACCGTTTCGTCGATCCCGGAGAGAACCGCCAGAATCGCGTTGAAGAGTGCCGACCCGAAAATCGGTTTGTTGACGAACTTCGAGATCATTCCTTGTGAATCCGGCAGCGAACGATGGTCTTCGGCCAACGGAATCAGCATGATGATCGACGTCGACTCCAATTTCGGACGACATTTGATCGAATGAACCAATTCCATTCCTTGGGCGCCGTCGATCACGCTGTCGATGATCGCCAATCGGTAAGGAAGTCCGGCGTTCGCGGCTTCCTTCATCGCGTCGAGCGCTTCGTCTTTGTTCGTGAACGCGTGAACGTTCATTCCCCAAGCTCGAAGTTGGTCGAGCAGAACGTTTCGCAGCACGTCGTTTTCGTCGACGACGACCGCCAACTGGTTCGCGAGCGCCAGATGACCGTGTTGGAACGTTCCTTGTCGCAAGACGGTTTCGTCGCAGGGAAACGGCAGGGAGAACCAAAACGTCGACCCTTCTCCTTCGACGCTGTCGACGCCGATGTTGCCGCCCATCAGATGAATCAGTTCCTTGGAAATCGCGAGTCCCAATCCGGTGCCGCCGAATTTTCGAGCCAGCGACGAGTCGACTTGCGAAAACGAGTTGAACAGGCGGTTCATGCGGTCGGCGGGAATTCCGATTCCGGAATCCGTGACTTCGAAACGGATCGTGCAACGGGAACGTCCGGCTTCCGATGTCGGCTCCCAATGCTCGACCGCGACGACAAGTTTGACGCCGCCCCGCTCGGTGAACTTGACCGCGTTGCTGAGCAGGTTGACCAAAATCTGCCGAATGCGACCGGAATCGCCGTACACCTTGCGAGGAACGTCGTTCAGGAAGACGCCGCAAAGCTCCAGATTGCCGTGATGAGCTCGCGCGGCGAGGATTCCCAGCGCCGATTCCGCGAGTTCCGGAAGGTCGAATTCATACGTTTCGATCTCCAGTTTTCCCGCTTCGATTTTAGAGAAGTCCAGAATGTCGTTGATCAATGAGAGAAGGTACTGTCCGGAGGCGCGGGCCAGCTCGGCGTATTCTCGCTGCTTCGGATTCAGGCCGGTACCGAGCAGCAGGTCGGACATTCCGATGACGCCGTTGAGCGGCGTCCGGATTTCGTGGCTCATATGGGCGAGGAACTTGCTCTTGGCGAGCGACGCCTGTTCGGCTTCGATCCGGCGAGTCTGCTCCGACAGGTCGTGGATACACAGCGCAACGAATTCTTCGCCGTCCT
>JAVBQW010000041.1:0-10003 GCA_031548665.1 Thermoguttaceae bacterium | reverse complement strand
CGATGAATTATCGTTGCGCAACAGGATCGGCTTTCGCCGGGATGCTTCCCGTTTTCAGACACCGCCCGTGAAATCATTCGGCTTTTTTTTGAGAAACGCGCGGATCTGGGTCAAGCTTCGTTTGATGCCTGTCAATTCCGCGATTTTCGCACCGGCTTCAGCGGAACTGCGGGGAGGATTTTTCGCCAATTCGTCCTCGATCAATCCGCTGAAACCTTCCAGCTCGCTTGTCGGCACGTGTTTGTCGTAACGATAGACTCCGTCGAGGCCGTGTTTTTCGTACGTGTGCAGGCAAGCCTGTGCGGTTTTTCGGTCAAGGCCGAGCAGTTCCGCGATTCTCGTTGCGTTTTCACCTTTCGCATGAAGAGCCAGGGTGTGCATGCGAACCATGATATGCGGTTGAGGATGATAAAATCGTTCGCGGTTGATGATCGCAAGGTCCTCTTGAGAAATCTCGATTCGAATCATCGCTTCCTCCGTGAAGGCGTGGAATAGGAAAACGAGAAGTATAGCAGATTCGACAATTTAAGAAAAGACCAGTTTCTGACCGTTTTAGGTATAATCGAGAAATCCTCAGAAACACACTGTTACCCTTACAGTTCAAATCCGGCTTGACGCAGTACAATGATGAAACGTTGAAAGTCCACTTCAATGGCGGGTACGCCTACACGTTTGATGATGAACGTGTGAACATAGTGCCGTGTCCATTGGAATATAGTGGTACAGCCCCCTTACGGCATTTGCTTTCGGTTTTGAATGAACACAATGACGAAATTGAAGTGACGTGGAAAAATGGCAAAGGTAATGCAGACGAAAGAATCTTAACGATTGTGAATGGCCATCGAAAAACGAAGTTAAAGGGACATATACCCAACCTTAATAAATTCAAAATGCACGCTGACAAGAAGTTGGAATGGCATACTCTTCCAGACGGGTTTTGGGATTATGTCGATCTTCTTGAATCAACCGCGTCAATAATTGTTACGAATTTTAAATTGTCTTCGATACACTGCTCACCGGGGTATTTTGAAGCGGCATCGGAAGCCCAGATTTTTCGTTGTTACCATAAATTGAAATTGCCAGACGAATATGAATTCCTTATTCGGTATAATGTTTTGAAGGGAATGAATGATGGCCCAGAATCCATTGCTCGAACTGAAACAGACTGTTATTTCAAACGACGTTGTCGAACAATTCAAGCGTAAATCCCGTATAAACCTGAGCGTCAGACGGCGAGTGTTCGTCGGAAACGTTCAGAACTCGTTTTTACGGAGATCAAACCATGACACAGATGACAAGCGACGACGAAAAGTCAAAACGGGAAGACCGGCGAAAATAAAGGCACGAAAAACGAACGCCGAAACAGGACAAACAATTGCACGGCGAACGAACGCCCCGAAAAATCATCAACTGGAAGGAGTACAACGAAGCCTTGGTTCGTCGCGGACAGTTCACGCTCTGCCGTGTTACTGAAATACGGCCGACGATGTGATCGAACTTTGGCTCCATGAAAACAGGGAGACGAAACTCGGGCGACCGTTTACGTACAGCGACCTCGCCGTCGAGAGTCTGTTGACGATCCACGAGTTCTTTCGCACGGCTTATCGGGCGACCGAAGGCTTCGGACGTTCGTTCGTCGCCATGCTGCGAGTTGATCTGGCGATTCAGGACTTCACGTCGCCGGCGAAGCGGGCGGCGAGGCTCGGCATCGATATTGACGTGACGAAATATCACGGCAAGATCGACCTGGCCGTCGACAGGTGCGAGCCGCACGGGCGGACGGTCCTTCCGCACCCAAACAACAACCCGCTTCCGTTGGTCGCTGGTTTTTTCGAGCGAAAACAAATCGTTCGAAAAACGAGCGTAGCAACGCGGAGCGGCGATGATGTGGCCGAAGGCTGATGCCTAGGCGGCAGGTCGCGGGCAACGACGTGCATGATTCGCAAGTCGTGAAAACGCTGCTTGACGATTTTACCGGTACTCCGTGCAGAATAATCGGACGATTTTACGGCGACGGAGCGTATGATCCGTGGGAGGTTCGTGACGAACTGGAAAAACGCGGGATCGAACTGGTGATCCCGCCGCGTGAGGATGCGGTGTTGCAAGGTCGGAAGGACGGCACGCGGAAGGAGCGTGACGAGGCGGTCCGCGAGATCGGCAAGCATGGTCGGAAGGAATGGAAAAAGCGAATCGGTTATCATCGTCGTTCGTTGGCGGAAACGGGCATGTATTGCATGAAAACGATCTTCGGCGGCAATTTGAAGAACAGGAAATTGGAAAACCAGAAAACGAAAGTACGATTGAGATGTAAATTATTGAACAAATTAACGACCTTCGGAATGCCAAAAAAGTGTTCCGAAGGAATAATTCGCACGAAATCATTGTGCGACAACGCCATATCAATTCGTTAACCTTGTACTAGATGATTTCGAGAACGGTTCGATGCTTCGTCAGCCCGTGCAGGACGGCGAGGTCGAAAAAGGATTGGATTGCCTGTCGTTCTTGTTCCCCGATTCGATAACGAATCGATTGGGTAAAATACGTCAACATTTGTTGCCGAGAAACAGGAGAAGGAACGTTTGCGGCTTCCTTGGCGTCAAGAATTGCCTCGATGGAGGCGACGCCAAGATCTCGAGCCGCCTGAAGGCTGTTGGCGAGTCCCGGATGGCTCCATGCTCGCGGCGAACAGCCGATCCACGCCGCAAAAACGAACGGCAGCCCGGTCTTTTCGAGCCAGAGTTCGCCAAGATCAATTCGATGCTCCCAATGATCGCCCGGTTCGAAGGCCAAAGCCCGATCGCCGATCACGACGAAAGCGTCGGTTTTACAGTCATCCAAGGTTTTTTCCGAGTCCAGCTTGTATTTTTCCGGCGAAAGACCGAAAAAATGTCGGAACATCAATTCGCAAAGCGTTACGCTACTCCGTGAGGCCGTATCGAGAGAAATCGTCTTCACCTCGAAGATCGGCACGCGGCTGAACAGAAGCACGCTTTGGACTGGTCCACGGCAGCCGATGCAGCAATCGCCGATGATTTTGCCGAAAGGAAGATTCATTAATTCGGCAACCGGCATCAGGACCAGATCGAGATGATGGGCCATCAAGCGGAATCGCATGTCGGCCGGAAACCATTCGGAAACGATCGCTCCCGGCAGTTTTTCCGGTAAAAAATGAGTCAACGGCCAAGCATTGCAATAGGGAACCGTTCCGATCCGGAGCGGCGAGTCGTCGGTTTTCATGAAAAATGGATGTTGAGTTTTCCCGTCCTTCCGCGCGTCGGGAACGATGCGGCTAACTTATTTATACTTTAACAGTTCGGCGTGGAAGAGATCGTCGATTCGACCGTCTTCGAGAAAGCGTTCGGCGATGATCGTCGTAAAAAATGCTCCGTGGCGTCGGCAGACGGCATGGTAGTTTTCCTGATGTCTTGCCAGATTTCTTTTATACCGTTCCCGGGTCAAACTGTCGAGGTAGAGTTCGAGCCGTTCGCCGCTTTCGCAGTCGACAAGGCGAAGATTCCCCTGTTCCGGCGGTTCGACATCTGATTCCGCGAGAAGCTGCACGACGACCGTCACGGCGGCGTCTCCGCAAATCCGTGCGACGACCGTTGCCGGATCCGTCGGAAAAAGAAGATCGCTGAGAAAAATCCGGATGCTTCGCGGTCGCCAGCTCGGCGGCTGCCGCTTCAGGGCGTCGCTCGGTGAATCCGTCGTTTCCAAATGAAACGGATCCCATTCCAATGGAACGAGATGGGAGCGTCCCAAACGGCGGCAACCCGCATCCGTCACGAAGACGCCGAACGAAAAATGGGATTCTGCTGCCGAGGCCGCAAACAGACCGGCCAAGGCGTATGTCGCGGCCCCCTTTTTCGTGCCGGACAGGTCCATGGACCGCGAAACATCCAGCAGCAGATCGACATGCGGATTGACTTCTTCACGATACTGTTTGACCGAGAGCCGGTCGCTGCGAGCAAAAGCGTTCCAGTCGATCCGTCGCAGGTCGTCGCCGGGCTGATATTCCCGATGCTCCATGAACTCGAGGCTGCTGCCGACCCGGCGACTGAGCATGTTTCCCGAGGCGCCCAACGGCGTCCGGAGCGGCTCCGTGAAGAGCGAGCGGCTGCCCCAACGATATCCGGTCATCAAACTGGCGTGGTCCATGTTCCGTCTTGGTTTGCAAGCCCTGTATCTGGTCGGTTGTAAGTGTAGAGTGTAGAGTGTAGAGTGGTGAAGATGAATTCTACACTCTACACTCTACACTCTACACTCTACACATCGATGCCTATTCCGTCGCGATTTCTTTTTCGATTTCGAGTTCCGTGTTTGTTCGTTTCGGCGCCTTGGACGGCCAAGGGGCTGGCGCTGGACGAATCGTATCGTCTGCCGAGTTTTGCCGAACTGGAAAATCCCAGTCGCAAGACACCGTTCGAACTACGAGCCGGTTGGAACAACGAAGGAATCGCGTTTTCCTTGACGGTGTTCGGAAAAAAGCAACAGGCGTGGTGTCGTCCCGTCCATCCCGACGAGAGCGACGGTTTTCATGTTTGCATCGATACCCGGAATATTCAGGACGTTCATCGGGCGACGCGGTTTTGTCATCGACTTGTCTTTCTACCGTTCGGCAACGGACCGAGCCAAGCAGATCCCTTGGCCGTCTGGCTGCCGATTCATCGGGCGAAGGGACATCCGAATCCGATTTCGACCAAACAGATCAAACTGTTCAGTCGAGCGACCGGCGACGGTTACCGGTTCGACATCATGATTCCCGCCGACCAATTGACAGGATTCGATCCGGAGGAGCATCCGCTTCTCGGATTCCATTTCATCGTCGTGGATCGAGAACTCGGCAACTTCGGTTTCCTGATCGATCCGCCGTTTCCGCACGATCAGGATCCGAGTCTTTGGGGAACCCTTGAACTGAAGCGATAATCGTTCCGCCGATTTTATCCGAAATTTTTTCCGAACTCAAAGGCTTCCTCAAAAAAATCGAGCCTGTAGCAAGAAAGTTGTCGTTTTTATATCTTCGGCCTGAAAGGCCATTGCATCACAGCCCAGGGCAAGGCGTATTCGCCGTCGCCCTGGAATACCGGTCTCACCAAGCGCCGCCCTGTGGCGACGCCTTCGGCTCTGCCCTGGGCTGTGATGCGCTGCCCCTCCGGGGCGAAATCGACAAAAGATCAACTTTTTCGCTACTCTCTCAAAAAATCACGAGACATGCAAGTTTAATTGTATTGCGCAAGTTCTCGGCGTTGTTTGTGAACGCAACTTCGATTCTGCCGCAAGGCTGGAGACTGGAGGCTGGAGACCGGAGGAAACGGTTGGAAACCGGGAACTTCAGGCTCTCGCCAGAAATTTCCACGCCGAAAACGGAGAGGTGAGAGGGTGAAATACGTGTTCAAACACTAAATGCCGCAAACGGGGACAAACTCCACGTTTTCCCCGCTTCAACCCCCAAGTTCCGGCGGAGTACCGCCTGCACTCGGGGCTCTTTTCAGTCGAAAACGAAAAAGGTAGTTTCTAGCCGTTTTCAGTATAAATACCGCCCCAAAACTCCTAACGCTCCCCCTCATGGACCCGAACGCCGAGGAAATACGTCGCCGAAACGGACGTTTCAGCGATTTCCCAATCGGGAACCGCTTTTTCGTCGAGAATATTCCGTTCCAAAATCACGAGGTTGGCCAACTTGCCGGGTTCAATGGAACCGACCATTTCCTCGACGAACAACTGTTTGGCGACATTGATCGTGAAGCATTCGATCATCTGCGCACGGCTTACCCGTTCGTCCGGTCCCAGCACATCGCGGTCGGCGGGAAGCGTTCCCGGTGCGCAGCGGGTGACGCCTGTCTCAATCGCCGTAAGCGGATTCGGCGGATCGGTGACCGGCGAGTCGCTTGAACCGGCGACGACAAGACCGTACTCGAACAATTTTCGCATCGGATATTCCCGTTCGGCTCGGTCCGTGCCGAGCGTCCGACTTTCCGCACCGAAAAAGAGCGGCTCCTTGGCGAACCAATAGGGCTGCACCGAAGCGACGATCCCCAGATTCGCCATGCGGTCGATGTCCGCATCCACAACGAGTTGCAGATGTGTGATCGTGTGCCGGGAATCCCGTTTGCCGTTTGTCTTGACCGCCGCTTCAACGGCGTCGACGAACTCACGACAGGCGGCGTCGCCGATCGCGTGAACGTGTACCTGGAATCCGTTGGCGTCGGCTGCCTTTGCCAATTCGTTGGCCGCTTCCGGAGCACGAATTCGGCGTCCCCGATATTCCGAGGCCTCGGGTGAATTGTCGGCGTACGGCTCCAACAAATATCCGGAACGGTCTTCGATCACGCCGTCGGCGAAAATCTTGATCGTGTTGAATTGCATCAACCGGCTCCCGACATGCCGTTCGCGCAACGTAATTGCCCGGTCGACGTTTTCCTTGACGGACCGTTCCGGATCGGCATAGGAACAGAGTCGATAAATCAGGCCCAATTCATTTTTTTGTTCCAGATATTTCAACGCTTCGTAAAGCTCTCCTTCGCCGGGATTCGGAATGCCGTCGGTGCAGGAACCGGGTCCCATGACTCCGGTGATGCCGTAGGAATGCAATTCCCGTTCAAAAAGTTTCAACGCCGCGACGAACTGTTCCCGATTGTAACGAACCGGGGGAAGACGCCGGGTGAGCAGGATCCCGGCTTCATCCCGAAACGTTCCCCAGACCTTGCCGGTCGAGGGATCGCGTTCGATCTTTCCCCCTTTCGGATTCGGCGTGTCGGTATCGCCGAGCAGTTTCGCGATTTCGAGCGCCTTCGTATTGGCCCAAGTGGAATGCTCGTCCGAAGAGTTGAGCGTTACAGGAACGTTTTCCAAGGGCGTGCCTGCAAGAATCTCGTCCAACAATTCGGCTTTCGGACCGAGATTCAGTGTGTTTTCGCCGTAACGGGATTTGTTGTATTCGGCAACCGCGTCGTTGACCCACCCGGAGCCGTGGACGATTTTCAAGTCGGCGTTTTTCGGATCGTCGGCGAACTTTCGGATCGTCCGGGTGTAATCGTCGACCGACGTTCCTTCGTGGAGCGTGATTTCGTACAGTTTATTTTTCTGAGCGGCGGCGACGTGGTGGTGTCCGTCCATGAAGCCGGGAATCAACAGGCGACCGTTCAAATCGACGATTTTCGTGGCGCTGCCGACGTATTTTTCGGTTCCGCGATCATCACCGACGTAAACAATTGTTTCGCCTTGAACGGCAACCGCTTCGGCGACGGACCGTTCCTTGTCGACCGTGTAGACGACGCCGTTTTTGAAGACGAGCGTCGCCGGTTCGACCGCCGGGACGACAAGGGCGTTGCCGAGCAAGAAAAGAAAAACCGAGAGGCAAGAGATCATGTATCCGTTATGCATGGTGAATCCCTGTTGCGTATTGTTCCAGTTTATTGAAAAGAATCGTATTGTCGATCGGCTTGCTGATATAATCGTTCATGCCGGCTTCGAGGCATTTCTCACGATCTCCGGTCATGGCGTTGGCGGTCATGGCGATCACGGAACTGTTCGGATCACGAACCCCCGAACCGTCGGCGCGAATCATTCTCGTACACTGATATCCGTCCATCACCGGCATCTGGCAATCCATGAGGACGAGATCGAAATCATGTCCTCGCAACGAATCCAGTGCCTGTTCCCCGTTTTCCGCGACGGATACTTCGTGCCCCATGTTGCGGATCATTTGCGCCGCGACGATGACATTGACTTTGACGTCGTCCACGAGCAAGATGCGAAGCAAACGGCTCGGTCCGGTCCGACGCGTCGCCTCCGGAGATTCCGCCGTCGATGATTCCTGTGAGTCCGCCAGGCCGCAGAGGATGGAAAACCGGAAGACAGCCCCTCGTCCGACTTCGCTTTCGACGTCGACTGTGCCGCCCATGAGACGAACCAAGTCGTGAACGATGGCCAATCCGAGCCCCGTTCCCCCGAACTGCCGCGTCAGCGACGAATCGGCTTGGGCAAACGGAGCAAACAAATGCGGCAGAAATTCGCCGGGAATACCGATGCCCGTGTCTTCAATTTCGCAAAACAGGCGGCAGGAAACATCGTCCGGTTCCGCCCGGCAACGAATCGTGATCGCCCCCTCCGAAGTGAATTTGATCGCGTTTCCAAGAATATTGACGAGAACCTGCCGAAACCGCCCGGAATCGCCGATCAAGCGGTTCGGAATGTCGGATGAAAACATTTGAACGAATCGCAGCCCTTTTTCCGCGGTCATGTGGGAAAACGACCGACAGACTTCGTCGAGAATGTCGCGAGGGCAAAACGGATGGTCGGACAGGGCGAGTTTTCCCGCGTCGATTTTGGACACGTCGAGGATGTCGTTGATCACGGTCAGTAGCGACTTGGCGCTGTTACGGATATGCGCGACATACTCCGTTTGACTCATGTCCAGCGGCGTCTCGGCCAAGAGGTCGGCCAGTCCGATCACACCGTTCATCGGCGTTCGAATTTCGTGGCTCATGTTGGCCAGAAACGTGGATTTGGCCCTCGCGGCGGCTTCCGCCTGAATGCGAGCCTCCTGTAACACGACGGCGTTTTTGTCTTTTTCATGAATCAAGCCCTCCAGTTTCAGGGCATGATTCCGATCCAGGACCGAGCGTCGTTGCCTCGCCGCCAAAATCGTCAGGCCGCTCAGGGATAATACAAGAACGGCAAGACTGATCTCCAAAGGAGCCTGGCCGGCCGAGCGAATCGAGGTTTCCCAGTTGTCCGCAAGGTAATCGACTCCGAGAATAGCTTCGACGCGGCCTTTCGAATCGAAGAGCGGTTCCATGGCCGTGACCCAGACGCCGTACTCATCCTTGTAAGGGGCCGGCGACAAATAAGAATTCCCCGTGACAAATATCCGGTCGGCCGTTTCCTGCATCGCGGGAAACGGATCACCGCAGACGGTGGACATGTCATACGTGCCGTCGGGTTGATAAACCCCGGGTTCGACGAAAAAGATCAAGGTTCCGTTCGAATCCTTTCGAAGCGTATAGGTCGACGGAATCGACGGAATCGACTGATGGCAGCGTTTGAAGAAATCGATGATGGCGGCATAGTTGGCGTTTTCGTTGGCGTGCTGTAGCGGAATTTTGTCGTGAGACATGCAGGCAACCGCGTTTCGGTAAATTCGAGCGAAATTTTGGAGCTCGGTCGACAGTTCCGTTTTTTGCCGTATTTCACTGTCCCGGATAAACCAAATTCCCCAAACCGAGATCACCAAAACCGCCAGGCAACCGGAAACGAGGTAAGCAAGTGAGTATCGCGTCCAAAGAAACCAGGATAAAAAGACGCTCGTCCCAAGTAGTGTCAATAGGATGAGGATCGTCACGTTGGACAGGGACGGCAGGAGGTATTCGACTGAAAAAGGCATTGGGCGTCATTGAAAGTCTGCGATCGGCGATAGGATAGAAAGTATGGCGTGCCGGTCGGTTACTTTGCGGTTGAACGAGGCGAGTGTGGGGAGTTGAGGTCGATGGAAAGGTGGCGGAGCGTCGAAAAGCTTCATTTTATCCGATCAGGCCTTCTGCGCCGATTCTCCCCACGAGGATTGCAAAGTCCGCATGGTAGCCGGAAGCGAAGCCTGTACTCTGACGCAGCGCCCGGTTAATCTCCTCGCTGATGTTGAGTGCGTCATTCAGTAGTAATCGGGTGATCAAATCGTTAATATACCGTAGTACAACGCCAAAGCATATTTTATCAATATTTTGGAGACTGTAGCGAGAAAGTTGCCGCCTTTTGAATCTTCGGCCTGAAAGGCCGGTGCATCACAGCCCGGGGCAAGGCGTACTCGCCGGCGCCCCGGGGATAAGAGCCGAACGAGAACCGCCGCCCTGAAAAGGGCAGTGCATCGCCCACCGATATTGCATTGCCCTTCAGGGCGAACATTCCTTAGGAGCTGCCAACCCAGGGCGTTGCCCTGGGCTGTGATGTGCTGCCCCTTTGGGGCGAAATCGACAAATGATCAACTTTTACACTACTCTCTCATCTT
>JAVBQW010000265.1:0-14163 GCA_031548665.1 Thermoguttaceae bacterium | reverse complement strand
TTGAGTGAAAGAGTGAAAGGGTGAGAGAGTGAAAGGGAAAATGCAAGATACGTTTTATCAAGCGGTTACATCTCTCTCACTCTCTCACTCTTTCACCCTCTCACCTCTCCGTTTTCGGTATGAAACTTTCTGGCGAAAGCCCAAACGATCAATCACGTTTTCCGTCTAGGTCCCCGCCTGCGCGGGGATGACGGAAAGATTTCAAACCAGCGGACAGAGATCGAACCAACGATGTCCGAGACGCTGAATCCACGCGGCGGCCGACGACGGGCCCCAGGAACCGATCTCGTAGAAGTCCGGATCGCCGCCCATTCGACCGCCGTCCCAGATTTTCTGGATCGGATCGATGATCTTCCATGCGGCTTCGACTTCGTCGTTGCGAGCGAACAGCGACGCGTCGCCGCTCATGGCGTCCAGCAACAGCCGTTCGTAGGAATCCGGCATGTCGCCGCGAAAACTGTTCTTGAAGTTGAAATTCAGCTCCGTCGAGCGCATTTTCATGTCGGTATCGGGAACTTTCGTCATGAAATGAATTTGGATTCCCTCTGCCGGTTGAACCTGGATGAGCAGCCGATTTCCTTCCGGTGGATGGCAGGCCGACGCTTGGAACATACTGTGCGGCGGCTGCCGGAATTGGACGACGATTTGCGTTGTCCGACAGCTCATTCCCTTGCCGCTGCGGAGGAAAATCGGGACGCCTTTCCAACGCCAATTGTCGATGAACAACCGAACGGCTCCGTAGGTCGCCGCCGGACTGTCCTTGGCGACGCCCGGCTCGTCGCGGTAGGTTCGGTACTGTCCGCGAACCGTGTTTTTGACGACTTCCTCCGACGTCATGGGTCGGATCGCCTGCAGAACCTTGACCTTTTCGTCGCGGACCGTTTTCGCTTCGAATCGGGCCGGCGGCTCCATCGTCGCGAACGTCAGGATTTGCAGCAGGTGATTCTGGAACATGTCCCGGAGGACGCCGGCCGTTTCGTAGAAAGCGGCCCGACGACCGACCACGACGTCCTCGTTCGCCGTAATCTGGATGTTGTCGATGTAATTCCGATTCCAGATCGGCTCGAAAATCGTGTTCGCGAATCGCAGCACCAAGACGTTGTTGACCGTTTCCTTGCCGAGATAATGGTCGATCCGATAAATTTGCGATTCGTCGAAATGAGCGTGAACGGTGTCGTTCAACGTCTGAGCCGACTCCAGATCGGTGCCGAACGGTTTTTCGATGACGACCCGCCGCGTTTTGCCTGGCGACTCCGCCGCGAGTCCCGCCAAACCGAGCTGTTCCGCCGCCTTGCCGTAAAACTGGGGGGCCGTCGAGAGATAATACAGTCGATGCGACTCTTCGCCTTCGGGTTCCAAGCCGTCAAGAAAACCGCCCAGAGATCGAAAAGATTCCGTGTTTTCAATATCCCCGGCGTGATAATGGATCATTGGAGCGAAAGCGGCCCAGTTTTCCTCGGAAAACGTCTTCGGCGCGAACTGTTTCGTCGACTCCGCGAGGTTCGACCGCCAAGCGGCATCGTCCATCGGGGTTCGGGAAAAACCAACAATTCGCAACGATTGCGGCAACCGCTGCTTCAGGAAAAGATGGTATAGGGCCGGAATCAGCTTGCGGCTCGTCAAGTCGCCGGAAGCTCCGAAAATGATGAGCGTATTCATCGGCTTCGAAACGGAAAAAGGTGATTTGTTCGTTTCATTCTATCGCCCGGCGATGTTGACGGCAAGCATTGTATCGATTATTCCGGCTCGAAAAATCGTCAAAACCACCAAACAGGGGATTTTCTCACCGACGCCCAACTTTTTTTCGATAGAGAAGACGAACGACCGTTGGTATACCACCTCAATAACAAAAATCCATGAAATTGTATCGATATTTGGCGTTGATTGCCTTATCTTGTGGAACCGTCTCCGCTCAGGAAAGCATGACGTCGGGGAGTCATCCAGAGGTTTCCGGCGGTCGCCAATACATGTCGCTTGAACGCCCGATGTTAAGCATTCCGGAATCGGAAGGAATTCTGGGACCGATGTTTCCCCGGATTCACGGTGGCGAGGCGATCCATCTCGATTACGTTTATTCCGGAGGCGTGTTCAACAATTCACGTGGAGGCCTGCAAACCCGGGATGCATCGAGTTATGTCGGCATCGCGACGATTTCGTTGACCGGTGACACGGAAAAGCTCGGTCTGTGGAAGAACGGAACCTTTTTCGTCAATTCGCTGTTCTCGCACGGTCCGTCACCGAGTCGATTCGTCGGCGATATTCAAGGACTCGCCGTTTTCGCTTACGAAACGCCGGAGCAGGTTTCCGAATATTGGTACGAACACCGATTGTTCCGCGACAAATTATCAATCAAGGCGGGCAAGATGGACGCCGGTACCGACTTTTTCTATCTCGGAACAACGGCCGATTTCATCAACTCGTCGTATACTTGTCTGCCGACGACGCGAATTCCGACCGCTCCGTACAACGCTTGGGGCGTTGCCGGAACCCTGTGGTTGACCGACCAATTGCATTTCAAGGCGGGAATCTTCGACGGACAGGCTAACGCGAACAAATTTTGGATGTCGGAGACCGGAGACGTTTACGGGGCGTACCAGCTCGAGTATCATTATTCTTTGTGTTGCGGTCTGCCGGGATTCGTGTACTTCGGCGGCTGGAACGACGATTGTCCCTACGAAACGCTCGGCGACGATCCGATCGCGAAAACCGGAAACGGTGGAATCAGCGTCGGTTTCGAGCAGGCGTTGTACCGCCGAAACGTTCACGATTCGGAAGATTTGCGGGGCGCGTATGTTTTCGCCAATTACGGCAACGCGAAGTCGGACCGTACGGAACTTGCCGATTATTGGGGCACCGGACTCGTTTGGCGGGGAATCGGCAACCGTTCCGACGATTCCGTGGGAGTCGCGGTGAATTACGCTTATCTCAGCAAGCGGCTCGAAACGACTTACGCCTACGAATCGGCATTCGAACTGTACTACAAGTTGCAGTTGACGGAAAATTGTTCGTTGCAACCCGATTTCCAGTACATCGCGCATCCGAGCGGCGAGGTACACGACGCCGTCGTCACCGGATTGGTGTTCCAATTGATCTTTTAGCCGCGTCGGCTTCCGACGCGTTGGAGCGGAGCCATGCGATACGGAATTTTCGGCGGCGCTTTCGATCCGATCCATCTCGGACATCTGTTGCTGGCGGAGACCGCGCTGCGGCAGGCGGAACTCGACCGCGTGATCTTCGTGCCGACGGGAACGTCGCCGCACCGTTCCGGTAAGGAAAATTATCGCGCTTCCGCGGAGGATCGTTTCCAAATGATCGAAGCCGCGATTTTCGGTTGCGAAGAGTTTTTGGTCAGCCGGCACGAAATCGACCGGCATGAACCGAGCTTTACCGTGGAGACGCTCCGCTATTTCAAAAAGGCGTTCACGCTGACGCAACCGGAGCTTTTCCTGATTCTCGGCGCCGACATGTTCAACGATCTCCCCAATTGGCGTGAACCCGGTGAAATCTGCCGCTTGGCGACGCCGCTGGTCGCCTGCCGTCCGGGAACGTCGCTGCCGTATTACGAAGGACTCTCCGGACTTCTTTCCTTGGAACTGTACGAAGAAATCCATCGACAAATGCTGCGTATGCCGCAGCTCGAAATTTCTTCCACCGCGATCCGGGCGACCGTCGCCGATGGAGGAAGTATTCGATTTCAGGTTCCACGCGGCGTCGACTCGTATATCCGCAGAAACGAATTGTATACCGTAACACGGTAGGACGTTTTCTTCGCGTTCGGGTTCTGACCTTGACGCATTCGACGGAATTCGATAGGGTTCCGTCAAGATGCCGATACCTCGTGAAGAAGAAACCGAAGAAAAACCCGTCGAACGCAAACGTCGCCGCCCCAAACCGCAACCGGTCGACGGCGATGAGGGTACCGATCGACGGAAAGAAGCGCCGCAGGACGGTGAAGAAGACGAAGAGAGTCTTTCGACCGGAATCGTCGTCCTCGATATCGTTTTGGATTTTCGGGACGATTGCATCGATTGGGCGAAAATCCATCGAATTCCGGCAATGATTATCGCCGGTATTGCCTTTCTCCTGTTTATCTTTTTCGTCGGTCTGAGCATTCGCCATATTATCAACGTCATCAATCGGCCGACGCTTGCGTTGGCCGTGACGGCTTACGATTACGGTTCCTTTCAGGAAGCGAAAACCTACGCGGAATCCGTCCTGAAATACGTTTCTCCCGACGACATTCTAACCAGATCCGGCGCCCTGTTCGTCATGGGAGCCGCGACCTGCGCCATGGCGGACCTTTCGCTGGCGACCGACCGACAGTCTTATTATCTTGCAGCCGCCAACTATTTGCGGGAAGCGGCGGAATATGATTTCCTGCCCGATCGCCGTACCGAAGGCTTTTTCCTTCTCGGAAAGAGCCTGTATATGAGCGGAGAACTCGTCCGCTGCCGTGAGCCGCTTCGCCAAGCCCTGCAAGCCACGATTCCGGAAAAAAATGGAGAAAACGTCAAAGCGATTTATTGGTTCCTCGCCAATTCGTTTTTTCTCGATTCCTCACCGGATTACGTCGAGGCGATGCGAGCGCTCCGCGCGTTTCGAAAACAATCGACGCTGACGGAGGAAGAAGGATTCGAAGCCGATCTTCTCGAAGCGATGATTCAACTCCAACTCGGTCGGATTAATGCCGCCGATCAAGCGTTCGCCAAGGTTCCGAGCTTCGATCGCTTTGAAACGATGCGAGCCTTCGTCAGCGGACAGCTTGCGTTTTTCAAAGCAAGAGAAATTCGACAGAAAGCCATCGACCTTGAAACAAGTCGCGGAGCGATTCTCATCGATTCGTCAGCGACTTCGTCAACGCCCACTGTTCAGGGACCGTTGCCCGACCCGACGACGACCGTTACTCCGGACCTTCTCCCGCTGCCGATTTCTCCCTCCGGCGAAGCGTCTCCGGTTCCCGCTCCCGTTTCGCCGATTCCTTCGATGGAACCCTCGACTCCTTTGGAAAAAGACGACTTGGAAAAGCTCCTCCCCAAGACGCCGGCGGAATCAAAATCCGGTGACGGGGCCAAAAATCCGGCTCGGTCGCCAGTTCATGCGTCGTGGGACCGTTCGACATCGATTTTCCAACGGGTTGCCTGGATGCAGGATCAATCCGAGGAGGGGACGCCGAAATCGGTCGAAAACGTCGTTCGACATGCGACGCCGACCAGCGAATCCGCCGTTTCGACCGCCGACGAGGAAAAGAAAGCGAAACCGTACGATCCGAACGCGATTCTCGTGATGCCTTCGGAGGAAGAGACATCAAAAGGGCAGCGCAAGCCCCACAACGTTTCGCAACCGGTTCAAACAATGATTCCCGTCGATCCGCGTTTCCAACAGGCCAAGGCCCTTCGGCTCCAAGCCGCCGCCGAGTATCGGAAAGCGATTGAGAAGTTCAAGATCGTTGCGTTCGACGAACGGTTCCAACCGCGTTGGCAGCGTCAGGCGATTCTTCTTCAGGGAATTGCTTACGACGAAATGGACGAACCCGTCAAGGCGCAGGAACATTTTGCGCAATTGGTTGAATTGAGCCCGGAAACTCCGGAAGCGGTCGCCGCCGAATTCTATTGGGCGGAAATCGAACGGCAGTTCGGTCGCTCCGACACCGCGCAGGCCGCCTACGCCCGGGCCTTCGAGTCGCTTCGAAAGATGCCGAACTACGCGAATCCCTGGCTGCCGAAATCGCGGATCGAAGAGCGAAGCCGCGACGCCCTTCGACAGCGGATCGTCATGAAGGAATACAAGGACGCTCTTTCCCTCCTAAAACTGCTGAAAGGAGTCCTGCCGGAACCGGAAATTGTTCGAAATACCGCCATCGTCTACGAACAATGGGCCGAAGACCTGCAACGTCAGGCGAACGCGTCGTTCCGGGAACAGCGAACGACTCTCCAAACGGAGGCGTTCGACAAATTCCGCCGGGCCGGTGAAGCGTACGATCTCTTGGCGTCGTTACTTTTCGACTCCTCGGAATATGCCCGACTTCTTTGGGCGAGCGCCGAAAATTATCGTCTCGGCAAGGATTATCGACGCGGCATCTTGGAATACAAGCAATATTTGAAAGCGAACACGCGGGACCGTCAGGCCGAAGCGCTCGTCTTCATCGGCGAGATGTATATTCATCTCGACGGTCTCGACGAAGCCGTCGCGGCCTTGGAACGCTGTCTGGAAGAATATCCGAATCATCCCATGGTTCCCCGGGCAAGGCTCGATTTGAGTCGGGCCTACAGCGAGAAGAAAGAATGGGACAAAGCGCGGAAACTCCTCGAACTGAACCTGATCGGCGAATACGCGCCGACGGCGGCCGTCTACCGGGACTCGATTTACGCGCTCGGCAAGTTGTCCTTCGAACACGGCGACTTGAACGGCTCGATTCCGAAATTCGAGGACGCCCTCAAAATTCATCCGAAGGCCGTTCAAGCTCCCGACGCTCATTATTACCTGGCCTTGGCTTTCCTGCGGCGAAGCGATGACGCCTTGGAGAAAATCGATGCCGCGCCGCTGGAATCGACAAAACGAAAATTGGAAATCGACTCGCAAGCGGATCGGATGCAGGCTTTGGAACACCTATTCAAGGCCGAAGAAATGCTTGTCAAACGGCAGGACGACGTCGGACTGTCCGAAGCGGAACTTCTGATGCTGCGAAACACGTTTTTCAGTATCGGCGCGATCCAAATGAAATTGAAACTGTACGAACAGGCGATTTTAACTTACGATCTTGCGGCAACGCGGTATCAAAGCCGTCCGGAAGCGATTGACGCCCTGCTCCAGATCGCGATCGCCTACCGAATGCTCGGACGTCCGCAGGACGCGATTCCGATCTTGAATCGGGCGAGAATCCTGCTTGACAATTTTAAGAAGGCGAATCTTGTTCCGGAAAACAATAATTGGGACGAACAAATCGAGACTCAAAAAAATCTCGCGATGTTTAGGGGCTAGGGGCTAGGGGCTAGGGGATAGGGGATAGGGGATAGGGGATAGGGGATAGGGGATAGTAAAATACAAGTCGAACTCTGTTCGACCAATTCCGCCTCAATCCTCAATCCTCAATCCTCAATCCTCAATCCCCAACCCCTGCCCCCTGACCCCTGACCCCTACCCCCTGACCCCTAACCCCTGACCCCTTCCCCCTTCCCCCCCGATGAACCAACCGAATCTCCTCCAGCCGCAGGCCGCGAATTCCGAATTCTTTTCGGACTTGATCCGGGCCAAGGAAAAAATACTCGAACGCTTGCTTCCGATCTCGGAGCGGCAACTGAAGCTCGTTCGGGAAGGCGACGTTTCGTTGTTGCTCCAGCTCCTCGGACAGAAACAAAAAATGTTCGACGAGTTCGAAAAGATTGAGCGGCGTCTGGCCCCTCACCGGGACGTTCCACCGGAGAGTCGACGCTGGAAATCGGAGAAGGAACGTGTCGACACGGAAGCCGCGATTGCACGTTGCACGGAACGACTTGCCGAAATCCTGCGATTGGACGAACAGAGTATGCAAGAGATGTCCGAACAAAAAACGGCGGTCGAGGAACAGGTTCGTCGGCTCCATCAAGGCAGCCGCCTCCACGCCGCGTATTCAAGACATAAGAGGGGCTAGAGACCAGAGTGTTGGGGCGAGTAAATACATGGCGAGCTTCATTCGACGGTTTTCCAATCCCCAATCCCCCATTCCCTGTCCCCTAGCCCCTACCCCCTAACCCCTCACCCCTAACCTCTAACCCCTGTCCCCTTGCCCCTAGTCCCTCATGATCCAACCGACCCATCAATTTCGAGCCTTGTTTGGAGGAACGACGGTTCCCGTGTTGGAACAGGTCGTCAACTTCGACGAAGCACGCCAGGCGATCTTGGCGGGCAACATCGCGAACTACGACACACCGACGTATCAGGCTCGGGACTTGGACGTCGGAACGTTCAAACGGAAACTGGCGAAGGCGATTGAGCGGAAGAACGAGCCGCCGGGGCCGTTCGGACCGGAGTTTCCATTGAAGCGGGGCGGCAAGTCGGCGATCGGCGGCGAATGGCCGGAGGACCATCCGATTCTCTATCACGACCTGAACAATGTCGGCATGGAATTCCAAGTCACCGAAATGGCGAAGAACAACATGGAATTCAACACGGCGTTGAGCATCATGAAGCACCAGATGATGCTGCTCCAAACCGCGATCAGCGAACGAGTCTAATTTGAACAAACGAAAAACAACGAGCCGGGACCTGTGGTCCCGGTCTTGAAAAATGAAGAGATGTTTTCGGTCTCAACGACGTCAAGATGAATGTTTCGAGGTACCCTTTAGTACAACGTTTAGGAATCAACATTCGAGACAAGAGAAAGAGACCGTCATCCCCGCGAAGGCGGGAACCTAGACGGAAGACGTTATTGACCGTTTGCATCCGTCAATTGCGTGTGCAAGAATCTATTAATATCTGTTCTCTAGGTCCCCGCCTTCGCGGGGATGACGAACGTTATTTCGTTAACGTTGTACCAGGAATTAACGGACCGGGACCGCAGGTCCCGGCTCGTAAGAAACTCGAAAAAAACTCAGACGCCGATGATCGCGCCGAATTTGCAGACGCGGCCGCATTCGCCGCATTTGATGCAGAGATTCGAGTCGATCGTATGCGGCTGTTTCCGCTCGCCGGTAATTGCATTGACCGGACATTTTTTCGAACAGACCGTGCAGCCGACACATTTATCTTTCAAAATTTCCGGCTTCATCAGGGCCTTGCACTGTCCGGCGGGGCAGCGTTTTTGGAAAACGTGAGCTTCCAATTCGGTCCGGAAGTTGCGAATCGTCGAGAGCACCGGATTCGGAGCCGTTTTGCCGAGAGCGCAGAGCGAACCTTTCGAAACGGTCTTCGCGACCTGATCCAGAATGTCGAGCGTTTTCTGTGAGCCGTCGCCGTTGATGATATCGTCGAGGAGGCCGAGCATTTGCTTGGTTCCTTCGCGGCAGAGCAAACATTTTCCACAGGATTCGTTCTGCGTGAACTGCATGAAGAACCGAGCCATCTGGACCATGCAGGTCGCTTTGTTCATCACGACGAGGCCGCCGGAGCCGACCATTGCGCCGACACTGCGGAGCGAGTCGAAGTCGAGCGGCAGATCGAGATGTTCCTCGGTCAAACAGCCGCCGGACGGACCGCCGATTTGGACCGCTTTGAATTGGTCGTTGGAAATATTGCCCTTTTCGTCGAGTACGCCGCCGCCGATGTCGAAAATAATCTTTCGGAGCGTCGTCCCGAACGGAACCTCAATGAGACCCGTGTTGACGACGTGTCCGGTCAGCGCGAACGTTTTGGTTCCCGGCGACCCGTCGGTTCCGACCTTGCGGTAATTTTTGGCGCCGTGCAAAATGATGTACGGAACCGAGGCCAGCGTTTCGACGTTGTTGATCACGGTCGGCTTGCCCCAGAGGCCGCTTTGGGCGGGAAACGGCGGCTTCGGTTTCGGCATGCCGCGATCGCCTTCGATCGACGCGATGAGGGCCGTTTCTTCGCCGCAGACGAACGCGCCGGCTCCTTCCATGACGTGAACGCGGAACGACTTTCCCGTTCCGAAGATATCGTCGCCGAGGATTCCGAGTTTTTCGGCGTCGGCGACCGCTTTGCGGACCCGCTGCACGGCCAGCGGATATTCGAGTCGGACGTAGATATAACCTTCGTCGGCTCCCATTCCACGGGCGGCGATCATCATGCCTTCGATCACGCAATGGGGGTTGCCCTCCATGACGCTCCGGTCCATGAACGCGCCGGGGTCGCCTTCGTCGGCGTTGCAGATCACGTATTTCTTCGGGTTCTTTTCCTTGAGGGCGAACTCCCATTTCTTGCCGGTCGGAAAGCCGCCGCCGCCGCGTCCCCGGAGTCCGGAAACCTTGATTTCTTCGCAAACGGTTTCCGGCGACATTTCGTTCCAAGCCCGGCGGGCCGCTTCGTAACCGTCGTTGGCAATGTACTCGTTGATATCTTCCGGATCGAACACGCCGCAGGGTTTTAAACAAACACGGGTTTGGAGCTGGTAGAACGGAATGTCTTTCTGTCCGTGACATTTTCGGTTCTTGCCCTGCTTGTCAACGTAAAGAAGCCGTTCGACGACGCCGCCGCTTTTGATCGATGTTTCGACGATTTCCTCAACGTCTTCCGGTTTCACGCCGGTGTAGAGCGTTCCGTCCGGCTCAATGCTGAGGAGCGGACCGGCCTGGCAGAATCCCTGGCAGCCGCTCTTGGAGAGCCGCAGGAAGTTGCCGCTGGTCGTTTCGGTGCCGTCTTCGTAGCGAAGCGTCGTTTCGACATCGAGTCCGGCGTCGCGGATCGTCTGTTCGAGGCGGTGAAAGACGTCGAGCGAACCGTTGGCGACGCAACCGGTTCCGGCACAAATCACGACACGGCGTTTCGAGCCTTTCATCGCGTCGTTGAACTTCTTGGAGCAAGACTGGAGGAATTCTTTGGGGTTGGACATGGTATATGGAAGGGTTGTTGTTTGAAGTATCCCAAGTCCGTCATCCCCGCGAAGGCGGGGACCTAGAGAAAAGGCGGTATTGTGTCATTGCATACGTTGATAACGGATGCAAGAGAGTGATAACGTTTTCCCTCTAGGTCCCCGCCTTCGCGGGGATGACGATAAGATTTACGCATTCGCTTTGATTTCCCGGACCAGCGCAACGGCCTGATCGGGTTCGACTTTGCCGTGAACTTTTTCGTCGATCACGAGGACCGGGGCGAGGCCGCAGGCGCCGAGGCAGGAAACAGTCTCGACGGTAAAGAGCATATCATCCGTCGTTTGTTTCGCGTCGGAGAGTTTCAGCTCTTTGTACAAAGCGTTGAGAATTTTCTCCGATCCTTTGACGTGACAGGCGGTTCCGTCGCAGAGCTTGACCATGTGCTTGCCCTTGGGAACCAGCGTGAAGTGGGCGTAGAACGTCGCGACGCCGTAAACATGGGCCGGCGGCAGGTCCAGAGACGTCGCGAGGAACGTCAGGACTTCTTCCGGCAAATAACGGTAGTCTTCCTGAACCTGTTGCAGGATCGGAATGAGTCGGGCCGGATCGTGGTTGTTTTTTTCAAGAATTTCGAGGACTCGCGAAAACTTTCGTGAGGATCCGGAAGCGGCGGCGGTCGTCATCAACAACTCCGTGGTAATCGATAAAAAATTATCTACTTTGGTGAACAGATTTAACAATTTTATCGTTTCGCCATTAACCGTCAAGAGCGCTTGCGGAAAATTTTATCGATAACCGCTTATCGAAACATCAAAAAAAACTCTCATCACGAGCCGGGACCTGCGGTCCCGACTGTTCAGCATGGATATTCGATTTCAGTCTTGCAGAAAATCAGCATTTTCCCTATTGTTCGCCAAAATGGACATTCCGAAACCCTCAAAAACCTGTTCGGCGACGAAGCGGGAGTTGCAGCCCGGGGAGACGTTCTACTCGGTGCTGTTGGACGACGAACGCCGTTTGGACTACGGAGCCGAGAGCTGGACGGGTCCGCCGCCGAACGCAACGGGCTGGTGGAAGTCGACGGTTCCCGCAGTCAACGAAAAAAAAGCGAAGCTCGCGCCGAACGAAATGCTGCTCGAACTGTTCGACCGGTTGGCGAACGAAGCCGACAAGGTCGACGTTCGCTACGTGCTGACGCTGCTGTTGATCCGTCGCCGTTTATTCCGGTACGAGCGGGAGGAAGAAAACGAAACCGGCGAAAAAATGCTGATCGTGTACTCGTTGAAACAGAACGCGACCTTTGAGATTCCCGTCGCCATGCCGAACGCCCAACGCCTCAAGGAAGTCCAGGATTATTTGAATTCGCTGCTCTATCAATAAAACAAGAAAAAGAGCCCCAAGTGTAGGCTGTACTCAGCCGTAACTTGGGGGTTGCCCCGCTGCTAACCCCGAAGTTCCGCTTCGCTGCACTTCGGGCTCTTTGATCGTCACGCAAAAATTATACTATATCACCTAATGAAACCGGCCTCCTTTACAATCCTCTTCGTTCTCATTTTCACCGCAACCGGTTGCGAGTCGATGAAGAACATTTTCAAGCCGAAGAGCGGTCCGGTGCAGTCGATTTTGCCGCCGACGTCGAATCCGACGCTGGAGCAGCTCACGACGGCGATCAACCGCAACAGCATGGCGATCCGCAATATGACGACGGACGACGCGACGCTGACGGTTCCCGGCGTGTTGTGGCCGGTGAAGTCGAACATCGTCTTCGAGAGTCCGAAGCGGCTCCGAATTCGCGGCGGCGTCTCGTCGTTGTCGGGGCAGGAACTCGACTTCGGCAGCAACGACACGCTGTTCTGGCTCTGGGTGCGGCGGCTGGAGTCGAAGGAAATGTATTACTGCCGACATGATCAATTCGCAACGTGTCCAGTGCGGCAGATGGTTCCGATCGAACCGGATTGGGTGCTCGAAGCCCTCGGAATGGTCGAATTCAAGGCGAACGAACAGCACGAAGGTCCGTTTCCGGTCGAGGGGGGCAATTTCCTGATCGTGACGCGGCGGCAAACGGCGGCCGGCCAGTTCACGAAAAAAACGACGATCGACGGCAAGACCGGCCTGATTCTCCGACAGGAAATGTATTCGCCGCAAAATGTGCTCACGGCTCTGGCAATTTCGAGCGATCACCGGTATGATAAACCGACGGGAATCCGGTACGCCAAGCGTGTCGAGGTGCAGTGCCAGGGAGCCGAAGGCAGTCTGACGATCGACCTTGGAAATCCGACGTTCAATTCGTTGACGCCGATTTCGAGCGGTTTGTTCACGATGCCGACCTTCGACGGCTACAAACCGGTCGACATCTGCGGTCCGGAGTTCCAGCAGACTCACGGCACGGTCCCGCCGACGGCGACCGTTCCGTACCAGGCCCCGGTAACCGTTCCCCCCGCCGCGTCGACGTACCAACCGGTCCCCGGCGCCGCCGTTCAAACAGTCGTAAGGTAGTGAACAGCGAACAACGAACAGCGAACAGTGATCGCAAGCGATCCTCCGACCCGTTCATGATTCTCCGTTCCCTCTTCACTGTTCGTTGTTCACTGTTCACTGTTCACTGTTCGCTGAAATCATGCCCGCTCCTTTTTGGTTCGTCGAGTTTTTCAAGGTGGTCGGTTTCGTGCTGCACATGATTCCGATGGGAATCTGGTTCGCCGGAATTCCGATCGCGCTGCTCTGTGCGCTGGCGAACACGCCGAACTCACGCCGGTATGCCGAACGGATGTTCGGCCAGTTTCCGATCATGCTGGCGTTGGGAATCAACTTCGGAATCGTGCCGCTGCTCTTTTTGCAGACGACATACTATAAACCGTTCTACACGGCGACGATTTTGATGGCGTGGCATTGGCTCGCGATCATTCCGATTTTATTGGTGGGGTATTACTCGGTTTATCTAGCGGCGTTTAGCGCCGGAGTACCGGCTAAATGTCATATCGACCATTTAGCCGGTACTCCGGCGCCCCGCAATTGGCGCTTAATCGGTTTCGGAGCGTTAGCGACCCTCTGTCTGACGCTGATCGGCATCCTGATCACGAACGGCCTGACGTTGATGGTCCGCAGCGACCTCTGGCCGGGAATCATGGAGAAGACGAATTACTTCGGCGCGACGACCGGCCTCGCCAACAACATGAGCGACCCCGCCGTCTGGCTGAGACTGGCGACGATGTTCTGCATCGGTTTGTCGACGACCGCCGTTTGGGGAATCATCGACGCCTTTTTTTTCCTGCCGAAAAGCGAAGACGAAGAAAGCCGCGAAAAATATTGCCGATGGACGTTGTTGGTGTTGCCGGGAATTGGAATTATGGTCCCGATAGTCGTCATGACCATTGTCAGTTATATCATTACCGGCGTTCCGGTCGAACAAATGAAAGTCGCCTACACCCGGCTTGGGATACTCAACTTGACTGCCATGATTTTTGCCCCCGGACTGATGGCGTTTGCGCGATTATTTAAGAAACAAGCATATAAATTCGTTCTCGCCGGGGCTGCTGTTCATGTTTTGTTCCTCGCCGGATTCGGCATCCTTCGTCAGATCGGCCAGAACGCGGGGGTGAAGCCGGTGGTCGACGTCGCGAACCTTCCGACCGCCGTTCAATGGACGCCGCTGTTGGCGTTCCTCGTCGTGTTCGTCCTCGGCCTGCTCTGCATCGCCTGG